>NBLJ01000086.1 GCA_002084545.1 Desulfobacteraceae bacterium 4572_123
GCCACCTCTGCCTTGCTTTTCACGGTCGATTTATTTACATTTGAGCACTCTTTGCCGCCCTGCAGGTATTTTTTGACATCGGGTACGAGAAGATAGCCGTATAGTCGCGACGCCAGCCGGTTGTCCCGAAAAGCGACTTCGTCGATATCAAGGACCTCCTGCTCGGCAACCCGGGCCCCGCCAATAAATTCATCGACCATCTCGGCCGCGGCCCTGGCACTGAAGGCGAATACGGCACTAAATACCTTGACCCCCGAAGGCACGGCAACAACCGGTACTTTCATGCCGACTGCGTCATGAATATCCCGGGCCGTACCGTCACCGCCGACAAAAATCAGCAACTCGACGCCCTGCGCCAGCATCTCTCCGGCAATTCGTCGCGTATCCATAGCTGAAGTTTCCCCGGCTACGCTGCCGACAACGGTAGGGGAGAGGTTAAAATCGCTAATATGATCTTCGCCCATCGTACCCGGCGCCGTCATCAGTTCAATACTTTCCTTTTTTTGAATATGCGCAAAAAAATCTTTTGTTCTTACGGGCGTCACCGGCCGGGCACCCAGTTCCACTGCCCTTTTATGTGACTCACCATCGGTTCCCTTGAGGCCGACACTGCCGCCCATACCTGCCACTGGATTCACGATCAGACCTATTTTTTGTTTCATTTGTATCCTCGCTTTTTTATGCATTGATGGATTCGGGGAAAGCGTAGACTTTGAAAATTTTTCGAATTTTGTGCCATGGTGGGTTGTGGTACCGCCAATATTTTTGAGATTAAACTTATTATCATCCATGACATTTTTATTGTCAATAAAAAATATCTATAACCCCCGCTGTGTAAATTTCTACCGGCGCTTTACTGGTTTTGGCTCGTCTTCAGGCTGTATAAACTATAGTATTGGAATAAACAGGTTTGTTGACAGCGAAAAAATAAATTAATAGGATACCGATTACTGAGAATAAATCCGTAACACATGCACCAGTCGTAAAAAATATAACGATTAGGAAAATGGCAGGTTCCGGAAATTTCAATTCAGGAGGAGATATGAACGCTGACGGAAAAATATGGAGAGACAAACATGGTGTGTGTCATATTGAGGGGAAGGATAAGGCGGAAGCTTTCAGCCTGATGGGATATGCACATGCAAAAGACAGGGGCATGCAGATGCTGTTAATGCGGATTCTGGGTCAGGGACGTGCCTCTGAAATTCTTGATTCGAGCGACAAAATTCTTGAAATCGACAAGTTTTTCAGGCGAATGAACTGGACCGGTTCAATTGCGTCGGAAATTGAAAAATTCTCTGTAGAAACGAAAGCGGTCACAAAAGCGTATTGTGAAGGGGCCAACAGGGCATTTGCCGAAAAGCGTCCATGGGAATGCAGGCTTTTCGGTTATAAACCGGAACCATGGTGTGCGGAAAACGTTGTTCTTATTTCACGGATGATCGGCTACCTTACCCTGGCACAGTCCCAGGGTGAAATGGAAAGACTCCTGATCGAACTGGTCCAGGCCGGGCTGGATGAAGAACGGCTGAATGAACTGTTTCCGGAGATTCTGGGTGGTCTGGATATTGACCTGGTCAAAAAAATTAAACTGCAGGAAAGACTTGTTTCTCCAGCTTCACTCTGGAATATCGCCGCACCGTCGGCCATGGCATCCAATAACTGGGTTGTTTCAGGCAAAAAGACAGCGTCGGGAAAACCGATTCTGGCAAATGATCCTCACCTGGAAGTAAACAGACTTCCCAATGTCTGGTATGAAATCGCAATAAAAACAAGAGACGGATATGCCATGGGCGCAACCATGCCCGGCGTACCGGCCCTGCTTGTCGGTAAAAATAAGGACCTTGCCTGGGGGGCTACGTACACCTTTATGGACAGTACGGATTCCTGGATTGAAAAGTGCAAAGACGGAAAATATCTGCGTGAACCGGACCAGTGGATATTATTTACAGAACGAAAGGAGATCATTAAAAGAAAGAAAAAAGATCCTGTCACCGTGATTTTTTATGAGAACCGGCACGGTGTTCTTGAAGGGGACCCGAACCAGGAAGGGTATTACATTGCCACGACCTGGGCATCTGCTTTTTCAGGCGCCGTCACGCTTGACAGCAGTATTAAAATGTTTGAGGCAAAAACGGTCAGTGAGGGGATGGATCTCCTGGGCCGGATAGAGACATCCTGGAACTGGGTTCTTGCCGACCGGGAAGGGAATATCGGCTACCAGATGTCCGGTCTGATGCCGAAACGACGCCAAAGCGTCAGCGGATTTGTGCCGCTGCCCGGATGGGAGGAAAGAAATGACTGGCAGGGTTTTGAAAAATTCGAAGACCTGCCGCGATGCTATAACCCCGAATGCGGATATTTTGTCACATCCAACCAGAACTTGAACGAATACGGAAGGGTGGATCCCATTAATATGGGCATGGCGTCCTATCGCTCCGATCGGATCGGAAAACTTCTCGCGGAAAACAATAAGATTACAAGGGAGGAGATGTACCGGCTGCATTATGATGTCTATTCCACGCAGGCGGAAGCATTTATGAAGATTCTTGCCCCCCTGCTTCCGGATACCGATGAGGCGGCCCTGCTCAAGAGCTGGAATTTTGAATATTCCGCGGATTCAAAAGGGGCATATCTTTTTGACCGGTTTTATAAGGAACTTTACCGGGAGGTTTTCGGCAGATACGGCCTGGGCATTGATGCCCTTGACTATATCGATAAGCATACCGGCATGTTCAACGATTTTTATCTCAGTTTCGACCGGATACTCCTTTCTGATCATTCGGCGTGGTTCGGGGGCCGGACAAGAGAGGACATCTATCGGCAGGCGGCTGAAAACGCGCTGACATTTCCGGCCCGAAAATGGGGTGAAACCCGGAAAGTTATTTTAAAAAATATTGTATTTGATGGAAAACTTCCCAAATTTCTTGGGTTTGATCGCGGCCCCATCACCCTTATCGGAGGCCTCGCCACACCGCATCAGGGCCAGATTTTCGAGAGCGGCGGCCGGCAAACCACTTTTTCTCCATCCTTTAGAATGGTTATCGACCTGGGAACGGATGAAATTCATACCAATATGGCCGGAGGCCCGTCTGATCGCAGGTTTTCCAAATGGTACTGCTCGGATCTGGAAAACTGGATATCGGGTAAGTATAAAAAGATAGATCTAAGTTTCGATCAGGTAAAACTTCCGTTCAAATAACCAATGGGTGTAAATCAGGAGCGTTGGAGCGTTGGAGTATTAAAAAAATACCAGGAGTGTATCCGGCCCCTATCGACGAAACATTCACAGTGCTGGTTTTTTGAACGAGGAAGATGTTTGTGTAAAAAACAAGTTTTTACGGATGATTTTTCAGCACGGATATGCTCCTGGTATGATATCCCAGGTATTAAAGTCATAGAACACAAGTATTTTCAAATCGAGGAGGAAAATTATGAACAGGATGAAAGAAATGGAATTAAATTGTCAGATAGCAAAATTTAGATGAACCCAACGATCAATACTGATATATAATAAAATAATATCAAGGCGACTGAATGTCAAGTTGCAGTTCAGGTTTTTATCAGTTTACACCAATTAAACGAAAATGAGCCTCTCCACTACTTCGGACAGCGGCCCGAACTATTCCCGGATAATTTTTAACTGACTATCCAACGTACCGTTAAGAGTATATGTTTTTATCTTTTTTTTGTCTAAAACAAGATAAATACAATCTTTCCTGCCGGAACGAAGACGGTTCCACCGGTTACAGAATATGCCCCCTTCGAACCACCATTCTCCGGTGTCTTCAAATCCTTCTTCCGCTGGAACATTTTCCTGAAATATGGAGAGTTTGCCGTCTGGAAAAAAGGACACAGTGAATGATTTTTCACTTTTCTCGGTCAAACCCGGGGGTGTCCTGACTCGTGCGGTAAAGTGCCCTTTCTTAAACAATTTCTTAAAATTGTCGGCAGTAAGCCTTACGCCTTTGGCAGCTTCAAGGGATGGATTTTCGCCGATTTCTGTTTCGCCGGCTGCGTCCAGAATCAGCCACAACAGCCGCCCGAGTTGAATTGACCGGGGGTATGGGCCCGGTATATCTGTTTGTTTTTCCAGCGGCCTTTTCGCAGATAGAGCAGGCCGAAACGGGCGAGATCGCGGGCGGACATGCGAAAGCCGTAATAAGGGTGTATCGATTCAGGGCCGGTGTTATACCAGCCATCGTTTACCTTGAAATCTTTCATTTGCAGGGGGGTGGCAATACGCCGGCTGAACTCCTCAAAAATGTTCGCTCCGGTTTCCTGCTCGAAAATCGTCCCTATAGCGTTGAAATCCCAGTTGTTGTAATAATAAAATGTGCCGGGGAGGTGGCTGTGACGCTCAGGCCGCATGGCTTTCATGCCTGGGGCTTCACCCAGTGCCGGGTGATAAATGCCGGATCGGGCTTTGATGAGATCGGCAATCGTGGCCTGCTTTTCGATCCTGGTCAGAGATGGCTTGTTATCGTCAATGCCCAGTTCAGTCATTGTTTTCGACAGGTCAATGCGGCCCTTTGCGGTGTGAATGCCGATAAGGGCGCTTATTAAGGGCTTCCGCATGGAGTGGAGTTGGTATTTGCGCTCAATTTCGCCCCAGGCATCCACAACCATGCCGTTTTCGACAATCATTACGGCGGCCGAACCGATTTGTTTTGAATACGCTTTGGCCGCGGTAAGCTTTTTCATCGACCACCCAAGAAGTTCCGGATTTTTTGACATCCGCCAGGTTTTCCCCGGATAAATCAGGGTAGGGTCTGCTGCCATGGCGGGAAAGCAAAAAGCACAAGCAGCCAAAACGCCGGCGGTTATCAGGCAAATGAATCGTATCATGGGCGGGAGTCCCCTTGTCGGTGAATCTTGTGAATAAGTCTTTAAATTTATTAGCACAAGTATTATCCGAAGGCAAGGGGGAGGGCGACGGGGGCAGGCCTGACGGCGGAGCGTAGCGGAAGGCTCGCCGTCATGTGAAGGCGGCAGCAGGGAATATCCAATATGGTTGGCAAAAGTTATTTTCTTTCTCATGCGGGCAGGTAATCAATTCATTTTGTTGAAGGGGGTCCGTCTTCTTACACACGGTTTGTCCGCAGATGGGGTAACTGATTTCACAATAAAACTATTACCTAAATTTCCCAATTATATAATTGTCGTAAAAAAGAATTTCATCCTCCATGTTTCCCCTATGTCCAAAATATTCATAACATGCTATTTTAATAAGATTTTTATCTGTTATAGGATTGATATGGAAAAATAGTAATAATAGGCACAAAGTATGCATACTTATTTTAAAAAAATAAATTTTGCAGTTTTTGTTAAAAGATAATATATTCCGTCTTTTTTAAAATATTCTGAATAAATGAGGAGAAATATGCAGGTGATAGATGCACGGGGCCTGTCCTGTCCGGCTCCGGTATTACAGACAAAAAATGCGATTGAGGAAAACAGTTTAAACAGCATAAATGTGCTGGTTGACAATGAAGCGGCAAAACAGAACGTAAGTCGTTTTCTTACCTCCCAGGGCTTTGAAGTTTCGATTCAGGAAAAGAATGGAGGATTTGTTGTCACAGGCAGCCGCGAAGACGGATCTGGAACAGAAGGCGAGGTGATCGAAAAGATAGATGCCGAAAAACAGAAAATCATGATTATGGTCGCCAGTGACCGCATGGGGCACGGAGATGCCGATTTGGGATCGAAACTGATGGTGAGTTTTTTGAAGACCCTGAAGGAAATGGGAACTGACCTGTGGCGTCTGGTTTTCGTAAACAACGGGGTCAAGCTTGCAATTTCAGATTCTCCGGTGCTGCCGGTGCTGAAGGAATATGAAAAAGAGGGGCTTGGTATACTGGTTTGCGGTACCTGTCTGTCCTATTTCAGTCTGATGGATCAAAAACAGGTGGGAGAGACAACCAATATGCTCGATATTGTTACATCCATGCAGATTGCGAACAAGGTGATCAATATCTGACTTTTTTCTTGACATATCTCCTCCCATCATCTAATAGGGCAGGCAAGGTGCCTTTTACGGCTTAATAGGGAATTCCGTTTAAATCGGAAGCGGTCCCGCCGCTGTAATCGGGGACGAAACCTGCAAAAACCACTACCGGGTCATAGCCCGGTGGGAAGGTGCGGGGATTAGGATGATCCGAGAGTCAGAAGACCTGCCTTAACACAGTGCCGTATTTCCGCGGTTTGACGGAAAATGCGCTACCATATTCAAGGGCCAAGAAACTGGGTGCAGCCCTTCAAGCTTTTTCAAGTTTGAAGGGCTTTTTTTATTTTGTCTCCTCTGATACCGGCAGAGGAAGGGGAGAGGAGGGGTAACATGGCAGGTTTTTTTCTGTAAGGTTGCTGTCTCCCGACTGAAAGGGAAAAGACCACCCCTCCTGACCCTGCCTTTCATGTTCACAATGATACAATTATCAAAATAGTGTTGCGGCCAGGATCGGAATTGAAAAATAGAACAGGAAACATTTTCAACCTTGTCAACGGCTTATACCATGCCCGCCAAATACTTTTTCCGCTTTTGTTCAGGGAATTTTTCAATTGCATAGCGCAGCATGGTACGAGGCATCTGCCTGTAATGAGCTTTTAAAAAACATTCCTCTACGTGCAAATCACGTTTGCCGATTTCTCTGAGCATCCAGCCAACCGCTTTGTGTATCAAATCTTCTTTATCGGTCAGCAATTGCTTCGACAGATCCAATGCCTCATCGAATTGATGTTTTCTGATAAAATGTAAAGTCGAAATAATGGCGATTCGTCTCTCCCAGAGGTTGTCGGAACGGACCAAATCATAGATCGGTTGTTTGTTTTTATCCTCTAAATATACGCCCACGATTAAATGTGCTGAACTGTCAACCAGGTCCCAATTGTTAATGTATCCGGTGTTTCCAAGATACAGTTGGTAGATAATCGCTTTTTCTGCGGCATCGCCCAGGGTAAATTTGTGAATTAATAAAAAGAGTGCACACAACCGTTCCTCATGCAGGGAGGATTTCAGCAGGGACTGAATCTCATCCAGGGGCATATCCTTATATTTTTTAACCTGCTTTCTGAGTACCGGTACCCGGATACCAAGAAATTTATCTCCTTCTCCGTATTCACCTTTCCCTGTTTTGAAAAAACGCTGGGAATGTTCGGCTATGGCTGGATCTGCGAGATTTTTAAGGGTTTTGCTTAATTGTGTTGCTTTCATTTGTTCTATCCATTCATTGGCAGGATATTCTTCTTGGATTCAGGCAGAGTAGTAGGTTACCACGGGATCCTTCAGAATCAGTTCCGTAGCCTGGGCCGCGGCGGCGGCAGCCTCCGGGAAAACCGTGCGCAGGGCGCTGATATGCCGCAGGTGATCCGCAGCCCGCAGGATCAGCATGGCCAGATCTCCTTCGGCCAGCAAAGAGAATTCCAGTACATTTTTCCAGGGCTGACCCGCTGCCCACAGAAAGAGTGTAACGGCCGGGCGAAGGAATAAAGGCCGCACCTCGAAACCGTTTTGCTGCATCAGTTCGGCAAAGGGCCGCAGCTTTTTTTGAACTTTGAAAAAGTGCTTTTTGAGTTTTTCCGGAGAAATTAACATTTCAACCCGGTCCTGTTCTTCACGTTCGTTGACAAAGGCCGCGACAATACCGGCCATTACGGCGGGATCTGATTTTGGAAAAGCACCTCGCCGGAACCCTTCGGCAATGATAAGGGGCTGGTCCACCCGCAACTGGGAAGCCCACATCCCGTCCGTGGTCAGGGCCCCTTCGGGGGTGACAAAGCCGGTTTTTATTAAGAAATTCAAATGCCTCAAAAAATCCTGCCCAAGTTTCCCGCTGCTTTGGGGCAGCAGTTGCCCGGAACGTTTTTTGCCTTTTTTCAGGGCCAGCAGATAGGTGGCAAAGGATTGATCGAGCAGCTCTTCCACCTGCTTGGGAGTATGGCTCAGCAGCAGGTTGAGCACCATGGAAAAATTGATCCTGATCTGGCTGGGCACCGGCGTGGACGGCGAGGAGAAGAGTCTGGCCACCAGCCTTATATCCATGAATTTGCCGGGCAGCACCATGGCAAAACCGATATTGTCCATACCACGGCGTCCGGCGCGACCGGTCATCTGGTGCAGTTCCGTGGCGGAAAGCGGCATGAATTCACGGCCGTTGAACCGGTCGGAGTTTAAAAAGACAATGGTTCGGGCCGGAAAGTTGACACCGGCAGCAACCGTGGATGTCGCAAAGACCACATCCAGCAGGCCTTCGCTCATCAACGTTTCGATGATCAGTTTCCAGGCGGGCAACTGCCCGCTGTGATGGGCCGCAACCGCCTGATGTTCCAGGTGGGGCCGCTGCAGGTGGTGGGCCACGTGAGGGCTTTCAGCCACCAGTTGTGCTATCCTGCGACTGCGGGTTGCGGTAATATCAGGATCTGAAGAATGGTTGCCGCGGCAGAGTTCTACGGCGCCGTTGCAGTCGGCCCTTGATTTGAGAAAGAAGATGGCCGGCAGCAGATTGTATTTTTTCAATACCCGAAGGATGTCTCCGAAAGGGGGCAATCTATAGGGCGGAGCGAGCTGCGGGGGGTGCTTTTTGTTGATATGGGCGCTGACTTTTTTATAAATTTTTTTTCTGCCGTTACTGTCAGCGGTTGTCAGCAGCGGGTAAAGTGTTCCTGAAGGGTGAAAAAATAGCGGGTACAGAGGGACCGGCCGTTTTGTTTCCGTAATTACTGTGCAGGTCTTGCCGCGGATCGATTCGAGCCAGCCGGCAATCTGGTGGGCATTGCCGATGGTGGCGGACAGCAGCAGTAAAGGAATGCGGTGGGGCAGATATATCATGATCTCTTCCCAGACTACCCCGCGATCCTCATCGCCCAGGAAGTGGGCCTCATCCAGAACCACACAGTCGGCGGCCATGGTCAGGCCCTGGTGCATGGCATCGTAGAGCTGGTTGCGCAGGATTTCCGTGGTACCTACAATGACCGGAGCATCAGGGTTTTGCTTGCGGTCCCCGGTGAGAATGCCTACATTCCGTGCGCCGAAGATCTTTGAGAACTCCTCATACTTCGCATTGGACAGAGCCTTTAGAGGTGTTGCATACCACGCCCGGCCTTGAACGGCCATGATCTGCTCGATGGTTTTTCGGGCGATCCAGGTTTTGCCTGAACCCGTGGGAACACTCACCAGACAGTCGCCATTTTGAATAGCTTTTACAGCTTCTGTCTGGAACGGGTCCGGTGTAAACGGTGTCTGTTCAGGCACGCCTATGGTTGCAAACACTTTTTTCAGGCGTGCATCGGATCCGGGTCTGATTTTCAAGCGGGCCGGTTTTTTTTTGAAACGACGCCGGGCAGGCCGGCGATGTTTTTGATACGCCTGGGTCATAGTTTTTCGATCATCCGTCCGATGATTGTTTTGGCCGGAGAGTCCACATTAAAGGGCGAAATCCCGTTGAGATCAGCTTCTATCAGGGTGTCTTGATAGGGAATAAACCCTAAAAATTCAAAATCATTCAGGTGTGACATGAGAAACTTTTCATCTTTGGAACTGCGGATTTTGTTGCCCACAATAGCGATATCGGTGAGTCCGATTTCAGCGGCCAGGCGTTTGATATTTTCCGCAGTATCCAGGCTGCGGCGGCCGGGTTCCACCACAACGATCAGTTTATCAACGGCCCGGGCAGTGCCCCGGCCCAGATGCTCTATCCCGGCCTCCATATCCATGATTACCACTTCGTCCCGGCAGAGCACAATGTGGGAAATAAGCGCCTTTAACAGCGTGCTTTCCGGGCAGATACATCCGGCGCCGCCTTTTTTGACACCGCCCAGGCGCATGAGCTTGATGTTGCCGAGTTCTGCTGATAATGCATCGGGCAGATCATCCACCCTGGGGTTGAGCTTGAAAAAACCGCCGATGGTGCCGGGTTGGGCTTCAGTCCTTTCGAAAATCATTTCTTTCATTTCAGCGATGGGAATAATTTTGTCGGCCTTTTCAATGCCAAGGGCCGCAGCCAGATTTGCATCCGGATCAGCATCAATGGCCAAAACGGATTTTCCCTGTTCATCCAGGGTGCGTGCCAGCAGAGAAGCAAAGGTCGTCTTGCCGACACCGCCTTTGCCGCTTATTGCAATTTTCATATGAATTCCTTTCGATGTTCGTTTCTTATACTATAACACACAATCACAGTGGAGCAAGAGGGGATTGGCAGCCGGTCGGATATATGCTACTTTGTAACCGGTAACTGTCAACCGTGAACGGGTACTACTTTAATGCCGAACAGGAAATAATGAATGTCGAAGGAATCAAGTATACATAAACCTGAAATTCTGGCACCGGCAGGCAGCCGGGCATCATTTCTGGCGGCCCTGGCGGCCGGGGCCGATGCTGTTTATTGCGGATTGAAATCTTTTTCGGCCCGCATGCAGGCAAAAAATTTTAAAACGGAAGAGCTGGCAGCCCTCACCGAACTGGCCCATGAGCAGGGCGCCCGTGTATATGTCACTCTTAATTCGATGCTGAAACCTGATGATCTGAATCCGGTGGGTCGGATATTGACCCGGCTTGAGCGTGATGTGCATCCCGATGCCCTGATTGTTCAGGATCCGGCCATGGTTAAGCTGGCCAGGCAGACCGGTTTTTCCGGTGAACTGCACCTGTCAACCCTGGCAAATGCCACTTTCCCCGCCGCTTTGAAAAATATCCGTGCCGCTCTGGATGCGGATCGTGTTGTCCTGCCCCGGGAGCTGAATGTGGATGAAATCAAAACCATGGCCCGGGCCTGTCCAAAGGACCTAAAGCTGGAAACGTTTATCCATGGAGCCCTGTGCTACGGGGTATCGGGCCGGTGTTACTGGAGCAGTTACTACGGCGGTAAAAGCGGGCTCCGGGGGCGGTGTGTGCAGCCCTGCC
>NBLJ01000087.1 GCA_002084545.1 Desulfobacteraceae bacterium 4572_123
CACGCTACGCGTGAAGGGCAGAGGACTAAGGTCTCAGGGCTGAGTGGAAAAAATAGGAAATGGAAAAAAGAAGATAGGATAATGCATTGATTCTCTTCATGTTCTTCACGTGCTTCATGGTGAAAATAGTTTTCATTTATACCCAAATAACCCAAAATAGAATCAAACTTCATAGTGATTCATACGTACCGTTGCTGCTAAAGTTAATAACATTGGAGTACACCCAATCAAATTTAAATAACGATCCGAAAATAAACGAGTTGCTTGATTGGAAGAAAAATAAATCGCGGCCCGCTGATGAGATCCCAGATTTTCGACAATTTTTTGCCCCCTTGAAACTGCCGGGCTGACCGTGGGCTGAGCTAAATTTATTTTTTTGATAAAAAAGCAAAGGAAATCATATATACGCAGGTTGGTATCAGCCTACCACACGCACCAGGGTGGATGCCGGTACCAGGCGAATCTTTTTTTGCAGTTCCGGTAGCATTTCGTGCAGTATTTTATAGGTTTCCATATGCGGATGGGCAATACCGATGGCCTGTCCGTTTTTTTCAGCGGTCCTGATCAGTTTTTTTAACTGTCCACGGATAAAATCCGGAGTCTGGAGATGATCGATAAAGATATCCCGTTGGGCAAACGGCAGGTGCAGAAGCCTGGCCGATGGCCGGCACTGGGTTTGACTGCAGGTCCGGCTGTCTATAAAAAAGAGTCCTTTTTTTTTCAAGATGGAAAAAATCTGATTCATTTGAGCGGAAGCAGCGGTCATCCTGGAGCCCATATGGTTATTCACCCCTGTAACTCCCGGGACAGCCGAGATATCCAGGTTCAGCTGGCTGATCAACTGGTCCGGCGTCATACTGGTCAGCAGGGCACCCGGCCCGGGATTCACTTTTGGATATTCATCCGGTTCCATGGGCAGATGCAGCATGGTTTCCCAACCCTTGGAACGGGTAGCTTTCAGAATGCTTTTCTGAAAAGGACTGTAGGGTAATATGGAAAAAGTAAGCACTGCATCCAGGGACAGAAATTTTTTGGCCATGCCACGGTCATATCCAATGTCGTCGATAATGATGGCCACTTTTGGCAATCTGCCCGGCAGCGGTTGCAGGACCGGTGCCGCAACGGGTTTGTCAATCACCTTGGGATGCGGATATACTTCGTATCTGGGTTTTTGTAAAACGGGTTTCGGGAGAACGGATTTGGGGAGAACCGGTTTCGGGGGGACACTGGCTCTGGCCGTGGTTGTGACTGTGGGATACGTCGGCCTGATCGTAGTCTGGCGCCTGATAAAATGCTGAACCAGCACCCCGGCGACAACCACCAGCACGACAAGCACCAGCAAACCGCCCAGCCCTTTTTTGAGCTGGGTCTGGATGCTGAGTTTTTTCACTTTTTTTTTGCGGCTTTTTTTTAAAACCGTTTTTTTGCGTCGGGTCACGGATTAATTACTTTTTTACATTCTGAAAGATATTATAGCTGATAAGGATCTCAAGTGCCCGTTTGACCTGGTTGTCCGCCATGAGTTCATCTATATCCAAAGGCCCGTAGCGGTACCTGGACTGCCGCCGCTTCGGCTTTTGAGCCTCGTCGTTTTTGGTTTTTTCAATATTTCCCCCGGCTTCTACTTCAGTGTCCTCCGGACCGGGTTCGGCATTGAGATGATTCTGGAGATCTTTTTCCTTAAGCAGGTGTTCCTCCTGCTCATCGCCGGCCGCTTCATCCGGCAGCATGGGTCTGACTTCGATATCCGGCTCGATTCCCTTGGCCTGAATGGAACGGCCGCTGGGCGTATAATACCGTGCAATGGTAAGTTTGAGGCCGTATCCGTCCCGCAATGTTTCCACGGTCTGGACGGTACCCTTGCCAAAAGATGTGGTGCCGAGAATGAGTGCCCGTTTGTGATCCTGCAAAGCGCCTGCCACAATTTCCGATGCACTGGCACTGCCGCCGTTAATCAAAACAACAAGCGGATAATTACGTCCGGTGCTGTCAGGATGGGCCTTGAAAACCTTGGTGTTTTTTTCCAAACGCCCCTTGATCGAAAGGATGTCGCCTTTTTCAAGAAAAAGGTCGGAAACCTTAATTGCCTGGGGCAGAAGGCCGCCGGGGTTGCCGCGCAGATCAAGGACAAGCCCTTTTAAGGGTGATGGCCCGTTTTCCAGTCCGGCCAGAGCGGTTTCAAGATCGGCGGTGGTCGTTTCACTGAAACTGGATACTCTCACATAACCATATCCGGTTTCCAGCACGATCGCCCGGACGCTTTCGATGGGAATAATATCCCGGACAAGCGTAAAATCAATAGGCTTGGGAGTGCCTTTGCGCATCACTGTAATCACAACGGACGTTCCCTTGGCGCCCCGCATCTTTTTCACCGCTTCCCACAGCATCATATCCTTGGTGGGCTGGCCGTCTACCTTGATAATGATATCCCGTGCCTGAATACCGGCTTTGTAGGCCGGTGTCCCCTCGATGGGTGACACCACCGTCAGGAATCTTTCCTTCATCTCTATCACAATGCCGATACCGCCGAATTCACCATGCGTATCGACCTGCAGTTCCTCGAAAGCCTCGGGGGGCAGCAGGGCCGAATGGGGGTCAAGCCCCTGCACCATGCCCTGGATAGCCTTGTGGAGAAGCTCTTTTGTTTCCACTGGATCAACATAGTTTTTTTCCACCAGTTCAACCACATCGGTGAATAATTTAAGCCCCTCGTAGGTTTCATCGTTGCCCGCGGAAAGGTTTTGGAAAAAACCGGCGGCAATGGTCCAGAAAATAACCGCGGCCACCAGCATGGGCCACAGTTTCATGTGGTGTTTTTGTTCAACAGTCATAATTTTTAATACTCCCTTTATCCTTGTTGGATCCATGCCGTCGGATCCATCGGTTTCCCATGATGGCGAACCTCGAAATGAAGCCTGACGCCTGCCATGGAACCGGTATCTCCTACAGTTGCGATGACCTCATCTTGTTCCACCGTATCACCCTTGGTTTTGAAAAGCTCTTCGGCGTGAGCATAGAGCGTGTAATAGTTATCTCCATGGTTAATAATCAGTATATTCCCATAGCCTTTTAACCAGCCTGCATGCAGTATGGTGCCCCCGAAAACAGCATGGACAGGCTCCCCCCTGTCCGCGCTGATGTTAATTCCGCTTTGAAAATTAATCACATTAAATTTTTTATCTCGATGGGAGCCGAATAAAGATATTATTTTACCTTTTACAGGCATCTTAAGCAAGCCTTTATAATCAATAAAATTATTAGATTTTTTTTCTACGTAATCCTTCTTCTTTTGGGGAATTTCATGTCTCAGGGAACGAATTGTTTTATCAAGTTCCAGGGCCGCCTGCTTCAGGGATTCGATGGCGGCAATTTCCAGGGTTTTGCGCCTGCCGATATCCTTTAATATCCGGGTTCGCTTTGTTTTTGAATCTGGCTTTTTTCTTTTCTTGAAGCTTTTTTTGACCGCCTTTAAGAAGGGAAATTTTCCTTGCGGCGATATTGAGATCGCGATCGATCCGGTCCAGGTTATTGATCACCTCGGTTTCCCGGGCAGCAATCGTCTGAACGTTCTCCTCTCGTTTTTGTATTTGAAGGTTTACATCACCGGCCTGCTTTTTTAATTTTTGAGCAGCAGCCGTTTCCTTTTCGGGTTTATTCTCCTCTTCTTTTATTATTTTCACATAGCGCGGTTCATTTATAATATAACCCGACCGGCCCTTGTGCAGGATTTTGATCCAGCCGTCATTAATTTTCAAAATCTGAACGTTCGTACCCTTGTTGAGGCGTCTGATGGGATCTCCCGTCTTTTGGGGCGCAGGACGCATGTTCAGCCTGTTTACCCGCACAATCGCCCTGTCCGCCTGCACATCCCGGACCAGCAGAGGCGACAGCAGCAAAAGCATACCCGCGACGGTGAAGCCTAAACCCTTAAAAATTGTTTGAGAGAAAGATAACATCCCAGCCATCCGACAAACATGCTGCATAATATGATGGATAAAAAAGTTCCGGGGGGAAGAAATCTGATGGTCAGCAGGCTGGAAGAGAAATCCTGCTGGATATTTGACACGACCAGAAAGTACGCCAGAAAAAGTGCGGCAACACCGATTATACCGCCGCAGGCGCCCTGTATCAGTCCTTCAATATAAAAAGGGGCTTTAATAAAACCATCCGTAGCTCCCACCAGGCGCATAATTTCAATTTCTTCCTGTCTCGAGTAAAGCACAAGGCGGATCGTATTGGCCACAATAAACACAGCAGCCATGAAAAAGATACCGCCGATGGCATAGCCGGCAAGCCGCAGCAGGTTAAAAACATCCAGAAACCGGCCGAGCCACTGTTGACCGTATTCCACTTCCGCCACGCCTTTTACGGATTCAATCCGGTTGGCAAGGGCCTCCACCTGCTGCAGATTCCGGGCCGCTGCGGCCATATGGATTTCAAATGCATCAGGGAGAGGATTTTTATCGAGTCCATTTAATATTGACGACTGCCGTTTCATCTGGATTTTCAACTGGTTCAGTGCTTCGGTGCTGGATATAAAACGGACTTTTGCGACCTCGGAAATGGACTGGATCTCATCTTGTATTTCCAGGCGGGTCGCCTCTTGAATATCCGGCTCCAGGTATGCCATCACTTGAACCCCTTTTTCCCAGTAACGCATCATATCACCGGCATTGACAATAAAAAGGGTGAAGGCGCTGACGATTAAAACCGATAAACCCATGGTAATAATGGTGACGGTGTTTAAAAACCTGTTGGTGCGGATGTCGTGGATCGCTTTTTGAAAAAAAAGTTTCATGGCAAAAATAAAAATGGTTATATCCGGCTTGCGTCAGCCGGGTCGGGCATCTCTGTCGTTAAAGTTTTTTCAATTTGCTGGAACTTTACCGAATCCAGTTGCCCCTGGTTGAGGTAGATTACCTTTCCCCCTGTTTCTCGAATCAACTGACGATCGTGGGTGGCTACAATAATCGTGGCGCCCCGGGTGTGAAACTGTTTCAAAAGTTTAATAATAATAGACGCGGACTCATTGTCCAGGCTGCCGGTGGGTTCATCGGCGAGAATGATTTTAGGATCTCCCGCCACGGCCCGGGCGACCGCTATTCGTTGCTGTTCACCTCCGGACAGGCTGGGAGGAAAAGCATCCATTCGGTCCGCCATCCCCACCGTTCTGAGAAGACTGTTGACTTTTTTTTCGATAAATCGGCGTTTTCTGCCCCTGGCTTCCAGCACGATGGAAATATTTTCGAAGATCGTTTTTGTCGGGATCAGTTTGTAATCCTGGAATATAATTCCGAACTCCCGCCGAAGGTAGGGAATTCGTTTTCGGGAAATTCTTGACAGGTTCAATCCGTCAATGAGGATCTGCCCCTCTGTTACAGGCTCACCCCGGTAGAGCAGTTTAAGAAGGGTTGTTTTACCGGCCCCGCTGGGGCCGTTGATAAAAAGAAAATCATTTTTTAAAATATCGAGGGTAATATCCGTCAGTGCTTTTTTTGCACCGTACTGTTTATGAACATGGAAAATTCGAATTATTGCCGTTTTTCCTTTTTTTTCAATCATTCCATGCCTGACTTTTTCCCGCCACTGTTGATCCTGTTTAATTCGTACAGGTCTGCAACTGTTTCGGAGCTGTTCTATGAGTTTTTATTGACCAATGCGGGTTTTATTGATACCGTATTATCCGAGTTCAGGGAGTGCTGCTTCCAGTTTTCCCTGCTCGAAAACCTCCACTGAATCCCATTAAACCACGCTTCTTCCATTTCAGTGGAGGTTTTTTATCGTATATCGGTCTTAAAATCAATATATTCTTGTCCCCGACAGGCTGCGAGATGATTTCCGGCCGGCTTAATTTAAATGGCGGAGCTTAATCCGCCGGACAACTTCCATATAGAGAGAAAAATATGAAACAGGAACTGATCAAACTGCTTTGCCAAAAATCATTTAAATACAGCAAGACATCTGAATTCAAACTGGTTTCAGGCAAAATGAGCCGGTTTTATGTCAACTGCAAACCCACCACCTTGAGCCCGCGTGGAATTTACCTGGCAGGGCATCTCGTGTTTGATGCCATCCGGGAACTTGCACCTGACGGTGTCGGAGGTCTTACATTCGGGGCCGACCCCATTGCTGTTGCAACTGCGTTTGCCTCTGAATTGAACAAGGCCCCGATAAAGGCGTTTTCGATTCGTAAAACCCAAAAAGATCACGGTATTATAAAATGGATCGAGGGAGACCTGAACCCTGGACAAAAGGTTGTTATCATTGATGACGTGGCGACTACCGGCGGCTCCACAATAAAGGCGGTGGAACGGGCCCGGGCCGAGGGAATGGATGTGATAAAGGCCGTAATACTGGTGGACCGTCAGGAGGGAGGGCTTGAAAATATCCGTAAACTGGTTCCGGATGTGACTGCTATTGTAAACAGGGATGAACTGATGGAGCAGTGGGCGTCGTCAGGCGGAATATAGCCCGCGTTGAGCGATTTATTTTTCATTTTTACAAATATAGGTTGCACAGGCGTTGTTTGATTCCCAGGCACTCACCCGGTCAACACGCACGGACGGGGACTGGATACGTGCCTGAAGCTTATCGGCAATATAGCAGGCAATGTTCTCTGATGAGGGCTGGCGGTTTTCGGAAAAAAATGGAAGTTCGTTTAAAAATTTGTGATCAATTGTGTCCATTACTTCGGCAAGATGTTTTTTCAGGATACCGAAATCCATGAGCACACCTGCCTCATCTAATTTTTCACCGGTTACATAGACCTCTACCTTCCAGTTATGACCATGCAGATTTTCACATTTTTCTCCAACCATCCGAAGCTGATGAGCCGCTGCAAAATCAGTAATCACTTTCAACTCGAACATCTGCCTTATATCTCCCTTACGATCCTGTAGCGCTGCTTTTGAATATATTCTTCAGCTTAGTGGAAAATTTTTCCGTTTCAAGTTTTGCAAATTCTTTCAGCAAAACTTCCTGCTTTCTGGAAAGGTTGGTCGGTGTTTTGATCAACACCTGTACGATCTGATCGCCCCGGCGTCCGTTTCTGAGAGAGGGAATGCCTTCACCGTGCAGATAAAACAGCTTGCCCGGCTGCGTGCCTTTGGGAATATCAAGCAGCTTTTCGCCTTTTAAAGTGGGGACCTTTATTTTGTCTCCCAGGGCCGCCTGGATAAAGCTGATGGGTACCTGGCAGATAATATTGGTGTTGTCCCGCTTGAAAAAATCATGGTCATCTACATGAATAAATACATAGAGATCTCCGTCCGGTCCGCCGTTTTTCCCGGATTCCCCCTCGCCGGTCAGGCGCAGGCGTGATCCGGTATCGACCCCGGCCGGAATTTTTACCGAAACCGTTTTGCTGATCCGAACCTGTCCGGAGCCGCGGCAGTTGGAACAGGGATCTTTAATGGCCTGGCCGGCTCCCCGGCAGGAGGGACAGGTGGTCCTGACCGAAAAAAATCCCTGGCTTCTGGTTACCTGGCCCGCACCTCCGCAGGTCTGGCAGATTTCAGGCTGGGTGCCGGGTTTGCAGCCGTTACCCTTGCACTGCGAACAGGCTTCCATTTTATCCACGGTTATTTCGGTTTCGGTTCCAAACGCAGCTTTCATAAAGCTCAGTTGAAGATCATATCGAAGGTCCGCGCCTTTCTGCCCCCTGGATCGCGATCGCCCCCCGCTGCCGAAACCAAAAAAATCTTCAAAAATATCACCGAAACTCGAGAAAATATCTTCAAATCCGCCAAATCCTGAAAAGCCGCTGCCTTCCAGTCCCTGGTGCCCGTACTGGTCATAGATATTGCGTTTTTGAGGATCACGCAGAACCTCATAGGCTTCGGCTGCTTCCTTGAATTTATCCTCGGCTTCCCTGTTGCCCGGATTTTTATCCGGATGATATTTCATGGCAAGCTTGCGATAACTTTTCTTAATTTTGCCGTCATCCGCCTCCCGGTCTACACCGAGAATTTCATAGTAATCACGTTTGGTTGTCATTCAGTTGCCTGTAGGGAGTCAGCAATGCCGCTGATTTTTTTACAAATTTTTCATTGTTTTTCAGAAGCATTGAATTTCATATAGTGAATATTGTAATGAATTAATTGTTATGTTATTTTGAAACATAGTCTATATCGAAATTTACTCGTTCAATAATCAAATAAAATAATTCACATATCATGGTTGTCAATGAATAATATGGAACTGCCGTTTATCCGGGAAATGTTCGAGACGATTGCTCCCCGATACGATTTTTTAAACAGATTGCTGAGTCTGAGACAGGATATTGTCTGGCGCAGAAACATGGTTAGGGCCATGCGGATTCCCCCCGGCGGCCGGGTCCTTGATGCCGCCTGCGGTACGGGTGATGTGGCCATTGAGATCTACCGCCGGAAAGGCCCTGACGCCCAAGTGATCGGAGCAGACTTTTCTCAGGAGATGCTGCGGCTTGGAAAAGCTAAAATAAAACCGGCGGTAAAAAGCGGCAGCGTGGAACTGCTTGCGGCGGATGCGTTTGATCTGCCTTTTAAACCCGGCACGTTTGACGCCGTGACCATCGCATTCGGCATCAGGAATATTGCCGGCAAGCTGTCCGTGCTGAAAAACTTTCATGATCACCTCAAACCCGGAGGCATGCTGCTGGTGCTGGAGTTGTCGACACCGGAAAAAGGGTTGATGCTGGACCTGTACATGTTTTATTTTAACAAAATCCTGCCTCTCATCGGCTGGTTTTTTTCAAAAAATTTAAAGGCATATCAATACCTCCCCGCCTCCGTGCTGAATTTTCCATGCGCTGCTGAATTTGCCGCCATGATGGGTCGTGCGGGATTTTGCGATGTCCAATGGAAAAAAATGACCATGGGAATAGTCACTTTATACCGGGGGCGAAAGAATGAAGAGTGACGGCAGTTTATCCGGGAACCGGGTTTGATCAACCGCCGGGCATCGGGCGATTCAAGCCCGGTTTGATGCAAGTCCGACAACCTGTGCTTTGGACCGGCCATGGAAGGCAACGGTATTTATTGCCTGCTCGATGCCAGGGAAAAAATAGTATTGCACTCCGTTTTAAGGCAGATATTTTACAGGAATATTTTAATGTCATGCTCTATCGGGCTTTAATGGATAGATATTGCGGCTCCCTCCGATATATTTCCGGAATGGGTTGAGGTCAAAACGGCATATGAATGGTTAATAGAACAAGAAAAATAATTTTCTCCTGCCAGAGAGCATACTGATTTCATTGCTATAAAAAATTACAATTCCGTCAGCAGTATCATCGAAAGAATGAAATCCCGGATGGAAAACGATCGAAATCTTAAAAAACGTATCAAAAAGCTGGAAGAGCGATTAAAAAAGAGTCAAGAGCAGACTTGACCATTGACCCATCACCCATTTGAAAGGGGAGTTGCATGGAAAGAAAAGGGCCTTTAAAGACCCCCTCCTCTTTTGTCAGCAACCGATCGATGATACCGTGAAAAAACTGTGTTGATACAGGGAATGTGGTTTTTAAAAAATCTTCTACACCTGTTTGCAGTTGAGCAGCGAGCACTGACGGAATCATTGGCGGGTATCCATTTTATTTTTAACCACGAAATACACAAAAAACACGAAAAAAACAATTCACTGTCATTTTATGTGATTCGTTTTTCTTTTCCAAAAAATGATGCCTTCGTAAAAAGTCGAATTTAGACGGCCTTGTAAAAAGTTCAAGGCGGGCAAATTTTGTAATCATGAGGCGTACTTAGCGTACGTTGAATGATTACAAAATGCAGCGCAAGGCAGACACGAAGTGAAGCATAGCGCTAACTTGGACTTTTTGCGAGACCGTCTAAAATACGTTCCAGTGTTTCCCTGATCTTATTAAGGCTCATGATCGTCCGGGTCATCTATGCTTTGTGCATCGATTACCGCTTTGCCATTTTGCGTCAGACGGTATTTCTGCAGGCGACTGTTAGGTTTTCCGGGAATGGTCATTTCAATTAACCCCTGTTGCAATGCAGGTGCCAGATACAGAGTGCGAAAATTTTTACGTGCGCGCAAGCCCAACCTGGATTGCAGTTGATCACGCCCCATCTCACCATTTAATATTTCAAGGAGTCGCTTTACTTGGGGTGTGACTTGGGGTGTGACTTGGGGTGTGACTTGGGTTACAGAATCGCCTGACTCCTCCCCCCTTTTATGAAGGTATGCTTTAGGAGTGGGCGTTAACTGAAGTGGTTCCGTCAACGGCACAATAAAACGCAACCGCATGCCGATTTCCACAATCTGCATCTCCGGCAAGCCCAATTCCTCAGCTTCCTTGAAGATGCGCCGCACACCGCTGCCCCATTGCTCGATCAAGCCCAGCTCCCTAAAGATACGGGCAATCACCGAATTACGGATTTTGGAAACCCCTTGTTTCATATCCTCTATGGTCATGCCGGGAAGAAGAATGCCGGGGTTTTCAACCTCTATGCGATTATCGAAAAAAGCGATACGGGTGGGTGCGCCGCGCTGGGAGTAATCGGCGTGGACCAGGGCATTGATCACCACCTCGCGCAGTATGCCAAGGGGAATACTCCAGACATCTTTGCGCCTGATTTCTGAAAAATCGGCACCCCGCATGGCGTGTTTTTTCAGAAACAGCATGATGCTGTCCACTGCCCGGGGCAGATGATCGTGCAGTTCGATATGATCAAAGATCTCTGCCTTGTCCAGGCCTGTAAACCGCCCGCACTGTATCCAGGCATCCGGGAAATGTCGGACACGGTCTTTTCCGAACAACAGGACAGCGCCTTTGGTGGGTACAAGCCGTCCCTGTTCCCGGGTCAGCAATCTCAAGGTGATCAGTTCCTCTTCACCCAGTTTGTAATCCGCCCGAAACAAGGATTTTATAGCCTCAAGATCCAGGTCATCAATGGACAGTCCCGGCATGGAAAGCTCGTCGAAAGCGATCCCTTCAACGGTGCGGCGCAATTCGGCAATCAACTCCCTGTCCGCCTGACGGTTGGTTGAGCCGAGTCGCACATACACCCCGTTTTCAGGTCCCTTTGCCTTCAGGTAGTGGGGGCGTAATCCGCTGAGAAAAACCTCAACCACCAGCACTGTCTTGCCCTCCACCGTCATTAATTCCACATTCGGCACCAGACGCGGGGAGATAGAATCGGCAATCATGTTGCATATCCGCTCTTCCTCATCCAGCGGGTGCTCGACACCGATAATGTGCCGGTCATCATCCACCCCGACAATCAGACGACCGCCCGCCGTATTGGCAAAGGCCAGCAGAGTTTTGAGGATCGGCCGGGGAGATGACAGGTCCCGCTTGAACTCCAGTGTCTTGCCTTCAGGGCCGGCGATGAGCTGGTCGATACGCATACTTGGCAAATTACCTCCTTGGGGGTCTAACTGTCATATTTTTTATCATTTGTCGTTTTGTGTATTTTTATCATGTTTTCAAGCATGTAACAAGAATATTTGATATCTATCCCAAAACAAACATAGTCCGGCGATCATGGAGGATGTAACAAATAGCCCTGGTGCAGATAGTGTTTGATGTTTAATACCCTGGGGAAATCGCAAAATACCGATTTTGGCCACGGCCCTTAGGTGTTGTCTTTTTTCTGCCACAACGATAATCTGCGGAAAATTTTTCACGATACGTTTACAAAGGAAAAAAATGCAGACTACACGATTCATCCGCCGGTTGAGGAAAAGAGTGTGATCCCCTGGGAAGAGATCGACCGGGCAAAGGTCCCCGGAGATGAAGGAGAAGTCACGCTGCTGAAGCGGGGCACGGAATTCTCGATCCGAACCGCGGGAACGGAACTGATGAACAGCCGCCTCCACGGTTCCGAAGATGCGCTGGCCGAGCTCGCATGCAGCCGCATTAAACGAAAATCCGGCGCAAGGATTCTCATTGGAGGCCTCGGCATGGGTTACACGCTGGCGGCTGCACTAGAACAATCGAAGCCGGACACACGCATCACCGTATCCGAACTGCTTCCGGCTGTGGTTGGATGGAACCGGGACCACCTGGGACACCTGGCAGGAATGCCGCTGAATGATCCCCGGGTATCCGTTGAAAAAGAAGATGTGGCCCAAACCATCGGGAGGAAAAAATCCATCTGGGACGCAATACTTCTTGATGTAGACAATGGTCCCGGCGGGCTTACCCGGAAAGCCAATGACCGCCTCTACGACGAATCCGGCCTGAAAACGGCCTTTTCAGCTCTTTGCCCCGGAGGGATTCTGGCCGTCTGGTCTTCCGGGGCAGATGAGGCATTCACTTATCGTCTGAAGCGGTGCGGGTTTAAGACGAAAACCATGACCGCTGGAGCCCGCAAATCCGGGAAAGGCCCCAGGCATATAATCTGGCTTGCCGAAAAACCGGTTGCTTAAGCGGCTTTCCGGATCATCAAGTCCCGGGTCTGGGCAACTTCCGTGCTTTCAATATACTCGTCGAAAGTCATGAGCCGATCGATGACGCCGCCGGGGATGATCTCGATAATCCGGTTTACCACGGTATTCACGAACTCGTGATCATGGGAGGTAAAAAGAATCACCTCCTGAAATTTGAGCAGGCTGTCATTTAAAGACGTGATCGATTCCAGATCAAGATGATTGGTGGGCTCATCCAGCATCAGTACATTTGATTCGGAAAGCATCATCCTTGACAGCATGCAGCGAACCTTTTCCCCACCGGAGAGCACGCTGATTTTTTTAATGGCCTCTTCCCCGGAAAAGAGCATGCGCCCTAAGAAGGTCCGGGCAAAATTCTCGCCCTCTGTTGGGGGGGCAAATTGCAGGAGCCACTCGATAAGGTTCCGGTCACCGTTGAAATAGGCACTGTGTTCCTTGGGAAAATAGGAATGGGTAATGGTGACTCCCCAACAGAAAGTACCGCTGTCTTGTTCCATCTCCCCGGCCAGAATTTGGAAAAGAGTGGTATTGGCCAGGCTGTTTCCGCCCAAAAAGGCGATCTTATCTCCGCCGTTTACCGTGAAACTCACGTTGTCCAGTACCTTTTCACCATCGATGGTCTTGGTGAGTCCGTCCACTTCCAGAATCACATTGCCGCAGGGTCGTTCCGGTTTAAAGCAGATAAACGGGTATTTTCTTGACGACACCGGCATCTCCTCAACGGTGAGTTTCTCCAGGAGTTTCTTGCGGGAGGTGGCCTGCTTTGATTTGGAGGCGTTGGAACTGAACCGCTGGATAAAAACCTTCAATTCATTGGCCCGGTCGGTAATCTTCCTGTTTTCCGCCTGTTTCTGTCTCAGATTCAGCCGGCTGGCCTGGTACCAGAAATCGTAATTCCCCATATACACCGAGATTTTGCCGAAATCAATGTCGGCAATGTGAGTGCACACCTGGTTCATGAAATGCCGGTCGTGTGATACCACGATTACCGTATTCCGGAACCTGTAAAGAAACTCCTCCAGCCAGGCAATGGACTTGATGTCCAGGTTGTTGGTGGGCTCGTCCAGGAGCAGGACATCCGGATTTCCGAACAGGGCCTGGGAGAGGAGTACCCGCACCTTTTCCCCGCCTTCGAGTTCCTTCATTTTTGTTTTGGTTCCTTTTCATTTAATAAAAAAACCACAGGAACAGCTCCTGTGGCTTAAAAGTCGGCGCAAGCTACCATCTCTCAAAATGAAAGGCAATCTTTTTTTTAAAATGGGCATTAGATAACAGTAACATATTGAAGTTGTTCTTTTTCTTAATTCAAAATCGTGCTTAAACAGACTTTTCATTCAAACACTGATCCGTTGATCCGGATGGCTGAAGCCAACCAATAAGACAGCCCTTTTGATGGCTCGTTCTTACCTTTGGATAGGTCGTCCCCTTTGAGATTTCGCCTCGTGCGCTGCCCTTGTTTTCTGAGAATACTCATGCTAATAATTAGTGAAACTTCAATGAGCCAAGATGTG
>NBLJ01000010.1 GCA_002084545.1 Desulfobacteraceae bacterium 4572_123
ATGGGCTGCCACTGGTTAAATTACGGCGACCGGATCAATCCCTGGAGAAAATATGGAGAATCAAACGGATTTACAATGTTTAAGGAATCTTATGAAACTTACGGGCTCTTTGTCGGCAAAAGAAAGGCCACCCCGGAGGAAAGCGATGCCTATGACCTTGCCTGGGAGCAGATAGAAAAAGAAATCGGGGATGTTGCGGAAAATTCAAAGAATCCGGATATCAGCCCGGCGGAAGCCATTGAACTGGATACCATATGGAAAAAGATGGCTGCCTATATGATAGGTCCCCTGGATATGGCAAAGGAATTTGATAATTTTTCATGTCAGGATTTCTGGGAAGGTGCCGACGGCAAAACCTATTTCTGCAAGGAGGGTTATGGGTCACTGGTGGCCCATTACGGACGTAATTTGCCGGTTGAACTGGCAACCCCTGCTCACCATATCGATTATCAGGGACCGGGAGTGAAAGTTGAAACCCCGAAAGGGACTATCAGAGGAAAGGCTGTGATTATAACTGCTTCAACAGGCGTTCTGGCGGCTGATAAAATTAAATTCACGCCGACACTTCCCATTAAAAAACAGGAATCCTTTCAATATATATCCATGGGCACCCAGAATAATATAGCTCTTCAGTTTTCAAAAGATTTTTTCGGGCTGGGGCCTAGCCGATATGTCGACTATGTCTCTGAAGACGGCAGCAGGGTCGATGGGATATTGAGCAATATCGGCGGTACCAACTTAAGCTTTATGTATTCCGGTGGTGATCTTGGTCGTGAACTGGAAATTGCCGGAATAAAGGCTGGTGTAGATTTTGGATTGAATGAACTTTCAAATATTTACGGCAGTGATGTAAAAAAATATTTCATAAAAGGCAATATGACGCGCTGGGGAGAGCATCCCTGGACACTGGGAGCATATGCATCAGCTAAGCCCGGTTATTACCATATGCGTGCCGAATTGAGGAAATCTGTTGCAGACAAGGTGTTTTTTGCAGGGGAAGCCACCCATCCCACGCAATGGGCAACCTGCGGCGGAGGGCTATTGAGCGGTATTGACGCAGCTAAAAATGTAGCCAAATCGTTTGGTAAAAAATAATAGATATAGAAATTATAGTGGTCTTCAGGAGAATATTATGAATTATTTTAAATCAGTGTTATTCGCCTCATTGTTTTTAATCGGATTTTCCTTTATTGTTACATCAAATGGCATTTGTGAAATAAAAAATGGCGAAACTATATATAAGCAAAGCTGTATGGACTGCCATGGCAAAGATGGCAAGGGCGTGCTTGCCCCGCCATATCTTGAAAGTGATCGGTTTAAATCTCAGGACGGCGTTGTTGCATTAATTGACTATATCATGCCTGCAACAAGCCCTGATTTCTGCACAGGGACCAATGCAGAAGATGTGGCGGAATATTGTACGGAAGAATTCAAGTTCAAGATCCCGAAAGATACAACTGCGGCTGTTGATGCCACGGATGCAGAAGGCAGAAAACTTTTATTTAACCAAACCTGCTCCGTCTGTCATGGCGTTGACGGTAAGGGTGATCTTGCCCGCCCAATCGTTGACAGCACACTTTTTAAAGCAGACAAGGATGTTGTGAAATTTATTGACGGCCTTATGCCGTTTCATAACCCACGTAAATGTAAAGATGAATGTTCGGAAAATGCGGCACAATACATCATCGAGAACTTTGAGCTAAAACTGTCTAATAAGTAAACACAGATCAGTAAAGTCAATTGTTTTTATTTTTTGATAAGGAGATTGTGTTGGAGCAAAAAGCCACAGAAACAGATCAAGATAGTATTACACGGCGCTTTTTTATGGGCTGGGGACTTCCTGTTTTTATTGGGATTGCTTCCCTTGCAGCCTTCCTGTTGACTGTATTAAGAATGCCGTTCCCTGTTCTTCTGCCCGGTAAATCCGGCCGTTTTAAAATCGGCACCAAGGCCGATTTGCCGCCTGGGACAATTAAATACTTTAAAGATGATCAGGTCTATGTATTCTCTGATCAGGATGGTATTTTTGCGATTTCTGCTGTTTGCACCCACTTGGGGTGTATCGTCAGTAAAGATGAAAATGGATTTGTATGCCCCTGTCACGGATCACGATATAATCTGGAAGGTAAACTTGAGAAGGGGCCGGCGCCCAAAGATTTACCCTGGTATAGCGTGTCAAGACTGCCGAATAATCAACTGGTTGTTGACAAAAAAAAATCTGTTAAACCGGGTATCAGATTTACCTGATAAAACTTGAGAGAACTTTCCATAAAATGCAAAAAGAGGATTTAAAAGAAACGCCGAAAGATGCTATTAAGCGGGCCATTGCTAATTTACTACGATTGCCGCGGCATTTGAAATCCTCTGTTATGCGTCAAGGTGCCAAAGATGTGGACAAATTAAAATCACAACTCGTCTTAAGCAATATCTTTTTGCACATTCATTCCATCAAAACGCACCGATTTTCCCTGCGCTGGAATTATACATTCGGTCTGGGAGTAATGTGTATCGGACTGTTTACTATTTTGGCCCTGTCCGGTTTTCTTTTGATGATTTATTATAGACCGGATACAGCTCAAGCCTATTATTCCATCAAGGATTTAATTTACGTTATTCCGTCAGGGCGCCTTGTGAGAAATATCCATCGATGGGCGGCTCACCTGATGGTAATTGCTTGTTTTCTTCATATGGCTCGGATTTTTTATACCAGTTCCTACAAACGAGGGCGTGAGTTTAACTGGAACATAGGACTTGTTTTGTTTATACTGACACTGGGCCTTGGCTTTACAGGATATCTGCTGCCCTGGGACCAATTAGCCTATTGGGCCACGACTATCGGGGTCAACGTCGCCGCTTCACTTACGGAATTGACGGATGCACTGAATATTAACGGCTTGTTTGATATTGTCACAAAGCTGAAGCATCTTCTGCTGGGTGCAGATCAGATTGGAAATGACACACTTGTCCGATTTTACTTCCTGCACTGTATTTTATTTCCTTCATTAATGACACTGTTTATTGCTATTCACATCTGGCGTATCAGAAAAAATGGCGGGCTTTCCCGCCCGGATAGTATCGACCGGAAATTGCTGAAAGGAACACCTGAAAATAACAAGGTAAATAATTCAACTAAACCAGGTTTGTTTCAACATACAGATGATTCTTCATATGCTAAAGGGCAAGACGCTGAAAACCTGGTGCATAGCATTCCTCATGCTTTCCTCAAAGAATTTATCGCAGTCATCTTTATTCTGGCTATTACCGTAGCCCTTTCCTGTCTTTTTGATGCACCCTTGAAAGAACCGGCCAATCCTGTTTTTCCAGAAAATCCAGCTAAGGCACCCTGGTACTTTGTGGGAATTCAGGAGCTTGTCAGCTATTCTGCTTTTATGGGTGGTATCGGTATCCCGATAATCGGGCTGTTTGGTCTGGCCCTTATTCCCTATATCGACAGAGATAAAGGCGCTATCGGCATATGGTTTGAGGATAAAACCGGCATTCGGGTTACAAAAATCTCTGCATGCTACGCTTTTGCTTGTTGTGCCGCAATGCTTGCATTTACGATTGTATTCGGCTGGCTCAGAGCATGGTTTCCGGATATTCCTCAATTACTCATTATCCTGATCAATCCGGGTACCATCCTGGTAGTGATGTTTGCCGCATGGTCATTATTTGTATTACAAAAATACGATTCGATCAGAATGGGCGCGATGGCTCTTTTTACATGTTTTTTTATAGCGGTGATTATTTTAACATATTTTGCTTTGGTTCATCGCGGCCCGAACTGGGATTTTTACTGGTGGCCCTCATTATGGCCAAAACATTAACAGATAAGATTTTATGAAAATATTATTATACATATCATCCATTGTAATTTTATTATTTACCGGATTTTATCTGTATCAGGAGAATATTGCACCTGGATGGCGCTCGCATCAGCGTGCCTATCTTGATAAGCTTGAAAATAAACATTATCTTGAAAAATCGCAGGTATCTTATTCTTTTCCCATTAAACTCCGGCAAATCTATCTTCAGGAAATGAACCGGGTTGATCGATGTGTTTCATGCCATGTTGCGATGGAAGATCCCCGTTTTGAGAAAGAGACCAACCCATTAAAGGTTCATCCGGGAAAATACCTGAAAAAGCACGATCCTGAAAAGTACGGCTGTACAATTTGTCATGACGGACAGGGCCGAGCAGTTAACTGGAAAGATGCCGCTGCAGACGAACCTGATGTTTATTGGACTAAACCGATACTCAGAAAACCATTTCTTGAGGCTAATTGCTACCGCTGCCATGTGGATTTATTAAAGGAGACGCCTGATTATAATCTGGGCAAGCAATATTTTGAAACCAGTGGATGCCTTGGATGCCATAAACGGGACGGCAAGGGTGGATTCATGGGGCCGGAACTTGTGGGTATCGGAGATGTCAGTGCTCATATCAAGTATCCTGAAAAATCATTTGATCCGGCAATATTGTCTCAATTAAATGGTAATCCAAATCTGGCTTATATCTATGAAGCCGTCCGATTTCCCGGAGCACAGCCGGAAGACACGGTGATGTTTGATTTTAAATTGTCCCACGAGGATACCAGGGCCCTGACGGTGTATTTAAAAAGCCTTTCCATGCATCAAACAGGGACATATCGTCTTCCTCTAAAACCTGTATGTCCATTGCAGATAATTGAAAAGGGAAAAAAAACGTTTCAGCTGTACTGCACGGCCTGCCATGGTAATAATGGAAGAGGCGGTGTGAGAAATCCAAATTACATAAATGATTATATCCCCAGGTTAAACACCCTGTCTGAACAGATGTTTCTTCGTAAAAAGAAGAAGCAGGAGTCGGTCATTTCAATCCTGGACGAATTTGACGATTTGCTGGAGGCAGGTCCGCAATCCGACATCTCCGGATTTTTTAAAGTTGTCGCAAAATACATGGCCGTAAAAAATATTATTGAAAATGGCCGGGTTGCGGAAAAAAAAGATGGGCATGGTCCCATGCCTTTAAATATGCCGACATGGGGGAGAAGTTTATCTAAGCAAGATGTCGCTTCCGTGATTGCTTACCTTATTTCGGTATATTGATAATTAAAAAATAAAACAAATAGGAGTGGATTCATGAAAGAACGACTGGACAGAACCGATCTGAATATCATTGGTTTGCTTCAAAAAGACGGGCGTATGCCCAGTTCTGAAATTGCTAAAAAAACAGGCATTTCCGAAGCAACGGTGCGGTATCGTCTGAAAAAACTGATTGACGGTGAATTCATACAGATCGTGGCTGCAGGCAATCCCATCAAATTGGGCTTTGGCATTGCGGCCAATATTGGTCTTTATACCGATAACCTGCAGATTGAAGACATCATCGAAGAATTGAAAAAATTGGAACGATTGTCATATATCGCCCAGATGACCAGTGACCCAACCATCGAGCTGGAAACATTCGTTGAGTCCATCGATGATCTTCATCAACTGCTTTCCCAAATTGAATCCATTAAAGGAATTAAAAGTATTGAAACCACCTTTATCCGGCGAATCATCAGGGAGCGTTACGATTGGGGTACCCCCGGACGGATTGTTGAACAGAACGAAATACCGGGAAAAAATAATTCCAGCAAAGGAGAGTGAGACAGATGGCACATGCAAGAATGACGTTCTTAAATCAAGACGAGATGGACCTGATCCACGCTCGGAGTATCCAGGTGTTGGAAGATATCGGCATCAAAGTTCACAGTGAATCCGTATTGAAGCTGTTGAGAGAAAAAGGGGCCGATGTCGATTTTGATGCCATGATCGCAAAAATACCCGAAAAAATGGTTGAAAAAGCACTTGCACTGGCGCCGAGGTCTTTCAAGCTGTGTGCCCGGGATTCGAAACACGATTTAATACTGCCCGCGCACTCCTGTCCATACGCAACAACAAGCGGGCTTGCCGTGTTTATTACCGATTATGAAACCGGCGAATACCGCAAGTCCATCCGCAGGGATATTGCTGAATTTTCGAGACTTTGCGATGCTTTGTCTCCCGATTTTCTTTGGACTGCAATGACCGCATCCGATGTCCCCGCATTAGCTCACGGCCCCCATGAGATATGGGAAACCTTGAAAAATACGGTAAAGCATGTACAGGGCGTAACGGTACAGAGCGCAGCGGATGCGAAAGTTCAGATCGAACTGGCCGCACTCATCGCCGGTGGAAGAAAGGCGTTGAAAAAACGCCCCCTGATTTCGGTGATCAGTTGCCCCATTGCACCCCTTGTTTTTGAAAAAGGATCCATCGAGGCTCAGGTTGAGTTCGCCAAGGCGGGCATCCCCATATGCTCCATGTCCATGTCCATGGGCGGGCTATCCGCACCGGTTACGGTAGCCGGAATGATAATGACTGCCAACGCCGAAAACATGGCCAGTCTGGTGATTACCCAGGCAGCGGCACCCGGAGCCCCCCATATTTATACATCCGAATCCGCTCCCATGGACATGCTTTCCGGCAGTATCAATTATGGTGCTCCGGAAAAAGCGCTTGTCAGTTTCGGACTGGGCCAGATGGCCAGAAGCTATGGTTTGCCCTGTCTGGTTTCAGATATGGGCTTTGGTGGTGATATCAAGGGCGGGCTTGAAAATGTTCAAATTTTAATCAATCAAATTGTTGGTATGACAGCCCATACGGATATCATCACTGGAATGGGGTATACTGATGACGCCAAGGGGATTTCCTTTGAGCAGCTCGTCATCGATTCCTACATGTGGGATCTGTTTCGGAATTTCAAAAAAGAAATAGATGTTACGGAAGAAAAGATCGGTTTTGATGCGCTCAAAAATATCGGCCCGGGAGGGGATTTCCTGACCAGCGATCATACACTTAAATATTTAAGAAGCGATTTAACCATTTGGAATCAGGCAAAGACGAATCTGCTGAATATGGACAATGCCGGAATGGCAAAAGAGGCAAATCGTATCGCCAGACAAATAATCAAGGATCATCAGGTGCCGTCCCTGGATGGGACAGTAATCCAGCGGGGGGATGAGATTATCCGAGCCTATGAGAAAGCGGTGGCTATATCGTAGGTTCAAATATCGTTCTCAGAATGTTTTGCAGGTTCGGCAGCCATAAAACAGATGTTATCATCAGTGGATGTCGGGAAGGCCGGATTAAATGAATAGTCAAACGGGAAAAACAAAATCGCATACCCTGCCGGTCAGCTGTAATAGAGATTGCTCCGCAGGATGCCCGTTACTGGCGCATGTAAAAAACGGGGAAATTATTAAAATTACCAACAACCCTGCCGGTACGCGATATATGAAGGGCTGCAGTAATGGGTTCCAGGCCATGCGGGCGGCCTATGCCCCGGACAGAATATTGAAACCCCTGATCAGGACAGGTTCAAGGGGTTCCGGCAATTTTAAGGAAGTGTCCTGGGATGAAGCCTTTGATCGTGTTGCAGCAGGATTAAGTACCGTAAAAGAAAAGTATGGGAGCAATTCCGTCATATTTCTCGGCGGCGGCGGAGCATGCAGAGGCGCTTTGCATAATACGTATCGTTTGACGGAACGATTTCTCAATATGTTTGGCAGTAACGTAAAAAAATATGGCAATTACAGCTGTTCGGCTTCCGATTTTGTTACACCCTTTGTCTTTGGCACGCATGAAGTAGGTTTTGATGCCGGTACTTTGCAACATTCCAAGATGATTATTTTATGGGGTGCCAATATTATGGACACCCGGTTTGGATGCGAATATCCAACCCGCATCAGGGAGGCTGCAAAAAACGGTGTGCCCGTTATTGTCATTGACCCCAGAAAATCCAATACAGCCAATCTGCTAAACGCCCAATGGATCAGGATACGTCCCGGTACGGATACGGCAATGATGGCAGCCGTTTTATATGAACTGATCAATCATAACCAGGTTGATTATCCATACATGGAAAAATACTGTATCGGGTTTGATCAGGTAAAAAAATATATTCTCGGTACGGATGATCATCAGCCCAAAACGCCTGCCTGGGCGGAACCAATATGCGGTACCAGAGCCGGCACAATTAAAAAACTGGCGGATCTGTATGGCCGTACACAACCTGCGGCACTCATTCCCGGTTTATCCATCCAAAGAAATATCGGTGGGGAAGAGGCCATGCGAATGGCTATGGTTCTGCAAGCCGCAACCGGCAATACAGGAAAAATGGGCGGCGCATCCGGCGGCTGCATCTGGGGTGGTTTGCCAGTGCCCGAATGCGGAAAAATAGATACAGCCGATATAGCGGCAAGTTCATCAATCCCGGAAATCCCGGAATACAATTGGCCGGATGCCATTCTTGAAGGTAAAAATGGCGGGTTCCCCGTGGATATACAAGCCATCTATAATGTGGGCGGAAATTATCTTTCCCAGGGCAGTGATATCCATAAAAATATTCGTGCGTTTAACAAGGTGGATTTTTCGGTCTGTCACGAGCAATTTATGACACCGACAGCCGGATACTGTGATATTATCCTCCCGGTATCTTGCTTTCTGGAAAGAGAAGATATCCTTTTTACGGGAATGAACTACCTGCTTTATTCAGGTAAGGCCATAGACCCCCCGGGCGATGTGAAGGATGATTATGATATTTTTTGTGAGCTTTCAAATCGTCTGGGTTTTAAAAATACATATTCAGAAGGAAAAACAGCATCACAATGGATTAAGCAATTTATGGATGGCTCAGAAATTACAGATCATGCGCTTTTTAAACGGACAGGCATTTACAGCGGAAAAGAGCAGATGAGAATCGGGCTTTCTGATTTTTTTTCCGACCCCGAAAAAAATCCGCTTAAAACTCCTTCCGGTAGAATTGAACTGGCTTCGGAAAATTATGCAAAAACCGGTTTTCCCGCCATACCGACATATCGGGGAATGGCAGATGAAGCACAGTATCCTTTAAGACTTGTTACCCCGCATTCCCTGAATCGAATTAACTCTTCCTGTACCAATATTCAATGGTTTAAAGCACGTGAACAGCATATGCTATGGATGAATCCGGTTGATGCCCGGAAAAGAAATCTTCAGGATAAACAGGTGGTGATGGTTGCAAACGCCCGGGGGAAGATTCAAATCCCTGTTAAGGTGACCAATGACATCATGGAAGGGGTCGTTTGCCTGCTGGAGGGAATATGGCCGGACCTGGATGAAAACGGCATTGATCATGCCGGTGCGGCAAACATGCTGACTTCAACCGAACCTACGGAGCCATGCATGGGATCCAGGACACATTCCGTTCTGGTGGAGGTTTATTATGATCCCCATGCCTCCTGATTTAATACGGCAGTAAACATCATTTTAAGCATTGATTTTTTGAACAAAACTTTTTCAGGAAGGATTTATAGCCACCTTCATCATTATTGAGGGGCCAAAGTCGGCTAAACGGCAAACAAAATATCCGGGCGGCAGCGTCATTGTACCGCCCGGACATAAAACCCGATAGGGATAATAGAAGTTACTAGCAGGAACCGGCGGAACCGCAGCCCGAGCATCCGGCGCCTAACTCTATGCCGCTGGTGATTTTAAATCCGTAATTGGTAAAATCGACATTTATTGGTGCTGCCTTTTCCATGAATTTTTTATCGACGATATATTTAAAATTATCAATTTCATAGGTATTATCAGTGTCTTTAGGCTCATCCAGAGCCATGGCAAGCGATGGCCCGCCTCATCCACCTTCATTTAAAAATATTCGTACCGGCGAAACTTCGCGATCCTTAAAATATTCTGCAAGTTGAGCAGTTGCAGCAGCGCTGACTTGAAGCATGTTATCCTCCTTGTAAATAAGTCGGCCCGTCCTTCCGGGCAGGCCGGATAAAATAAACTTTAAATATTATAATAACACTTTTAAACTTTGTCAATTCCGCTGTCGTAAAATTGCATGGATACGGCAGCAAACCGGGATCTTCATCAGGTCCGATACTCTTTCAGTGTTAAGTGAAGAGAGCGCAAAAAGAAATTTTAGTTACAAAATAAAATTCAGCCACGGAGATGTCGGTAATTGCTTAATTCAATTCGTAGTTCCGTATGATGTTTTCATTACGATCAGGCTGACGGTTTTTAAGAGTATCAACACTCCCGCAGCCTGGAGAATACCGCAGTATGGAATAAGTACAACACTTGTAAAGAGTGTGCCGCAGGCCGCTCCGGCCAGGTCTGCTGAAAATGTGCGGGTTAACGCCGAAGTGTTATTCCCTTTCAAATAAAGGGCCAGTGGAAACTGAAATCCGCAGACCATGGAGATTGAAAACCCGAAGACCAGATAAAAAAAGATCGGCAACCTGTCTCCGGACTGCCAAAGGGCCATGATAAAGATGCCCATTAAGGCGATCAGAAAAAAATCAGTCAGGTATAAAAAACGTCGTCGATTCCTGCTGATCCTGGTGCCGAGCCATGCACCGGGCAGGAGACCGCTTAGAAAAGCGGTGACGATAAGCCCGATATGAAGATAGATATATCCGAAAAAAATCTGAAAGGCAAAGATGACCAGAATCTCGCTGCCCATGGAAATCCATCCGCTGGAAAATAAAATAAATTCTTCAGCGCGGATACAAAACAGGTAGATACCGCACAGCAAAATCAGGATAATGATGAATATGGCCGGAGATGTTGAAAATTTGGCAAACCACTGGGCAAACATCAGCCGCATCAGAGCGGGTGAGAGATCCTGGTTGATGGGTGTCGACGGATCCAGTAATTCACGCAGGGCTGTAATCCTATTGGCTGTGATGTCGCCGTAAAAATAGCTGCCGATATACCGGCTACTGATCTGCTTTTTGGCAAGCAAGGCCGGGATGTCGCTGTTTATGGGCGCATTGCGGCATAAAAAAATGATCTGTTGCCCGGGGATCAGCAGGAGATGATTAAAAAAGGGAGTCAGTGAATTATATACGGAAGAGAGTTTTCGGCGCTGGGGTTCGGCCAGGTAATTTTCAAACCCGGTCATGGCAAAACTCAATATTCCTTCATCGGTCAGACGGGATCTGGCAAGTTTAAAAAACCGCGTGGTAAAAAATCGGTTGAGCTGAAATGTTTCCGGTTCCGGAAGATTGATAATAACGGCATCATAGCGTTTTCGGGTTTTTTTCAGAAAGAATCTTGCATCTTCATGAATAATCCGAAGTCCTGGTATTTTTTTAATGAATTCATATTTGAATCCGGCCATGGATATTTCCGGATCAAGCTCTATATAATCGATGGATTGAAGATGATATTTTTTGATCTCGGACAGCATGCCGCTGCGGGCGGAAATCAGCAGAACATGGTGCGGTGTATCCAGTTGTGACAGGGCATAATGAATGTTTTGCTCGGCAGCAGCCGGGCTGTGGGTGCTGAAAAGGGGCATCCCGTTTGAAAAAAGAGTGAATTGATCCAGATTTTGATGCACCTCCACCCGGCCGTAGGGTGTTTCCCGGTAATAAGCCAGGCGTCCCGTGAGCGGATTCAGGGAAAAGGTTTCAAAAAAAACACCTGCCAGAAGGCAACAAGCCGTCAGGCTGCTGCCTGTCAGCACCCAAACCCCCCATCTACGGTTGGCTGGAAACACGAGAAAAGATGCCGCCAGCAGGGGCAGGCTGGACAGAAATACAGCCTGTAAAGGAGATACAAGGTAGACCAGGGCAAATGAAAAAACAACGCCGCCGGAAATATCGCCGATATTGTCGCTGATATATATCATGGCTCCGGGAAATCCGGGCTGCAGGTTTCTTAAGGCCATCAGGAAGCAGGGCAGGATAAAACCCAGCAGCAGACAGTAAGGAAGCATTAAGAAAAAAGTGTAGGCAAGAATCGGGTAAAATCCCACGGAGGAGCCGGGAATAAATACCACGTCCCGCAGCAGGCGGATGGCCATGATCTGGACCGGCGGCAAAAATGTCAACGCAAGTGCCATCCATCCTATCGTGGACAGGGTGACCTGGCGCTGACGGTCCAGCAGGCCGCGGGCCAGCAGGGTACCCATACCGTTTAAGCTCAGCCAGTTGAAAAAAATCAGGGCAATGATAAACTCATTGCCCTGGAACTGGGCCAGAAACTCCCGGATTGTCAAAAGCTGGAGCACCACCGAAGCAATGCCGGCTGCCACAATTACACGGATGACGGCATTTTTATCTCTGTTCATGGAAATATTGAACCTGATAGGTCATTACTTCCAGATCCGTGGTCTGCCAGGCATCGGCAGCCAGTCCGGCTTTACGGCATAAATGGCCCAGAAAATCCTCGGGCCGGGGCAACTGGTCCCATACCTGGGGCAAAAAAGTTGCACGGGCATATCCCTTGCGGATGATTACCCCGTCTATTCCGCAACGCAATTTTGCCGCGAGATCCTTTCCGTCTGTGTACTCCAGTACCCGGGGCCGGGTCAGAACGCTGACTTCGATATCAATTTTATCCAGTTCACGGCTTGTAACCGGTGGAAAGCGGGGGTCATGAAACGCCGCATTCAGTGCATTTTTCCTTACTCCCTCACGAATGGTTTCATCAGGTTCCAGGCTGCCGATACATCCCCGCAGTTGGCCCTTGATCGTCAATGTGACAAATGTGCCGCACCTGGTTTCAAAATCCGGATCGGCCAGGGCCGTGTCAAGGGCCGCATCCTGAGAGTTGTCCATGGGCCGACCCAGTTTTTTGTTCAAAGTCCGACGGGCCATCCGGACCAGGGTCCGGCCTTGCTGTGTACTGAATTGTTTAATGGAAGTTTTGCTTTCTGTCATGGTAGTTTCTCCGTAAAAGGCGATGGCGGCATAGCCGACAACCCTGTCCCGGCTTCCGGCTGTATCGCCGCTGTTTGCATAATACAAAAGTAAAGGCTGCCAGCCGTGGCGGCGGGCCAGATCCAGAAGAATCATCAGTGGCACTTTTCCGCAGGCACGGTCGCTGCTCCCGGCCAAACGGCCGGATTCAAGATTTAAGATTATATCGATGGTCTCTCGATCTTTAATCACCGCATCCTGATAGGAAAGATAGTGGGAGAGATCGGAACTGACAACCAGCAGGGTATCGTTATTCAACAGCGGATCAATGGCACCGGCAAGTTGCCTGGTATTGCCCGGCCCCAGAACCACGGGAACGAGTTTGAACCGGCCAAGATATACCTGGAGCCAGGGCAGAATGACTTCTATGGAATGTTCGGCGGCATCCGATGCGGGTATCGAACGAAAAAGATTTGATTCGCGCCGGAGCAGTCCCGCATCGGGGTGCAGATCGACAAGGCCAAGAGGTGTGGCATAAGCATCAACATCACTGACGGCCCCGTTTTGAAACCCGATGCAATGGTCCGGAGCCAGAACCATGATTTTGTCAAACCGGCCGGACTGCAGGGCAAAAGCCGCATGGGCCGCCACGGGGCCGGAGTATATATATCCGGCATGGGGCAGAATAAGGGCCTTGAGACTTTTTTGAGATGGAATTGTTACCGTCGATTCGCGCACCGCCGCAGTCTGTTTTCCAATGAGATCTTTTAACCGGGCGGCATCTGCCGGATAAAAACTGCCGGCATATACGGGATGCCTGATATGCCGGGCCCGGGCCGGTAATGCCGCCGTCAGGCTGATTAGCGCCAGCACGAATACAACTGTCCCGAAGGGAGAAAACAGCCGGTTCATAACAGCTCCTTGATTCGGCGGGTTAAAATTTTTTAGGGTATATTAATGGCATATAATGCCTCTTTGCTTTGTGTCAATAAAAACCGGGCCATAGGTTAGGGTTTATCAAAAGTAAGATAATACTTTGCTCTTCGAAAATTCAAGGACGATACTTGTCGATTTTTTTAAAATAGCCTTTTTCCCATGCGGCATATTTTTGCTTGCTGTAATTTTTTATACACACTAAGATATATATTGTTTCGGGCTTCAAGTTATCAATTTTGCCGCCGGGATACAAAATCAAGTATAAACCTTTGATTTGTCATGAAAGATGCCCGAGTAAAACTATTTCAATGTCAAAGAATAAAACCATTACAACACCGGCCGTTCGAGTTTTAAAGACCCGGCGTGTTAATTTTTTACTGCATTCCTATAAATACGAGGATAACGGCGGAGCCTCTGCGGCCGCCAGGGCCTTTAATCTCGATAAGCATCAGGTGATAAAGACGCTTGTGATGGAAGGTGATCCAAAACAGTATTTTCTGGTTTTGATGCACGGGGACAGACAGGTTTCCGTCAAAGCCCTGGCACGCTTCCTGAAAATCAAGACTGTTACCCCCTGTGAACCGGAAATCGCTCAAAAAATAACCGGATATAAGGTGGGGGGGATTTCTCCCTTTGGAATCCGAAAAGCGCTTGCGGTTTATCTTGAATCTTCAATCATGGCACTTGATACGATATATATCAACGCCGGAAAAAGGGGGATCATGGCACAACTGGCACCAGGTGCTCTGGTCGAAGTTGTTAATCCGGTCATGGTGACCGTGGGTATTTGATCGGCTTTAAAAAAACCGAGGGAGGATTGCATGTCTGAAGGACTGGCTATTATCATTGTCGATGACCGGCATGTATGATACACGCGAGTACCGATTTCATTAATCAATATTTTTCAGTACACGTTTCCAGATTTTTTTTATCTCTTTTGCCGGCTGTGAAGCGCCGTCATATTCAATGACGGTTTGTCCATCGACCATTGCCTTGGTAAATATTGGATCAAAAGAAATTCGTCCCACTGTTTTCAGCCCGCTTTGCCTTGCAAAATCTTCAATTTCACGGGTGACATCCGGATTCAGGTCAAATTTATTTACACAGACCATGGCGGGAACTTTAAAAAAATTCGCCAGTTGCGTCACGCGCTGCATGTCATGTTTGCCCGATACCGTGGGCTCGGTTACGATAAGCACGGCGCTGGCCCCGCCAATGGATGCGATGACAGGACATCCGACCCCGGGAGGGCCGTCTGTGATCAAAAGGTCCAGCTTCTTTTTCATTGCAAGGCTGCGTGCTTCCTTGCGCACCAGTGAAACCAGTTTGCCGGAATTTTCTTCGGCAATCCCGAGCCGGGCATGGACCATGGGACCAAAACGAGTATCCGATTTAAACCATTGACCGCAGGTGTTTACAGGAAAGTCAATGGCTTTTTCAGGACAGAAATAGACACAAACCCCGCAGCCCTCACAGGCAATGGGGTCCACTTCATAACTTTCGCTGATGGATTCAAAACGGCACAGATCACGGCACAATCCGCACTCGGTGCATTTATCCGTATTTATGACGGCACTGCGCCCGCTTTGGAAATCGTGCTGCTCCAGGACCGCGGGGGATGTAATCAGGTGCAGATCCGCGGCATCAACATCGGCGTCACACAAAACCTTGCTCTCGGCAAGCGAGGCAAAAGCCGCCATTAAACTGGTTTTGCCGGTTCCTCCCTTACCGCTGATAACGATCAGTTCCTTCATTAAAAAAGCTCCAGATCAGGCATTGACGATTTGTGCAATGCGCTTGTAAAGTTTTATAAAATTTTCTTTGAATTCGGGCATGACATCCACCAGAAGCTCTCCCCGTGAATAAGCCTCGGCAATTTTTCGGTCAAAGGGTATTTCCATGAGGATGGGGAGATCCACCGATTTCGCATATTCGCGGACCTTGTCATCTCCCATGTCCGAGCGGTTGATGACCAGCCCGGCGGGAATGCCCAGAATTTTTACGGCCCCCACGGCCAGTTTCAGATCATGCAGGCCAAAGGGCGTAGGCTCGGTGACCAGCAGCACGAAATCGGTGTCGGCCATGGCGGTGATTACCGGGCAGGAAGTTCCCGGAGGGGCATCGATGATGGCGATCCTGTCCGGATCAATACGGGAGCGAACTTTTTTGATCAGGGGCGGGGCCATGGCTTCTCCCACCCTGAGCTTGCCGTCGGCGAATTTAAGATTTTCACGATGACCGACCTGAAGGGTCCCCAGTTCACGACCGACTTCCGTGATGGCATTTTCCGGACAGACTTCCATGCATCCGCCGCAACTGTGACAGAGTTCATGAAATGTCAGCACGGTTTTCGCAATAACCACAATGGCCTTGAACTGACAGATTTCCGCACATTTTCCACACAGATTGCATTTGTCTTTATCTATTTCCGGCACCGGAGTGGTGATTGCTTCGGTTTTATCCATCAGTGGATTTAAAAAAAGATGAGCATTGGGCTCTTCCACATCGCAGTCAAGAATCTGTGCTTCGTCTTCAAGAGAAACAGCCAGATTAGTGGCGATGGTAGTTTTGCCGGTCCCCCCTTTTCCACTGGCAATACTGATTATCATATTGGTGCTCCATTCTACTTTTTATCAAGCTGTTCAATGCGGTCGGAAATTTGACGCATTTGCTCTTTCAGGGCCTCAAGTTCCTGGGCTTTGGTCATATTGCCGCTCAGGGAGGAATTGGGGTAAGTTTCCGGAGTAAAGCCCCCGCCACCGCCCATACCTCTGCCACCGCCCATACCTCTGCCGCCCCCCATGCCGCGACCGCCGCCGCCCATGCATCTACCCCCCATACCTCTGCCACCACCCATACCCATGCCTGATCCGGCACCCGGGGTCTGCGAGGAGCCTTGTGCTGCTCCAGAACCGTTCATGCCGTAATGGTCGTCGACATTGGCGCTGCTGGTGGATGAAAGCTGATTGTTTTTAAATTTTTCCAGAACATTCCTGACGGTTCCAGACTGTCCTGTAAAAAGTTCGATCCCCGCAGCCGTCAGGGTCTGGACCGCGTTGGGGCCGCAATTGCCGGTAATAACGGCACCGGCACCTTTCGAAGCAACAAGTTGGGCCGCCTGGATACCGGCGCCACCACCCAGAGCCATGGCACTGTTATCTACAGATTCAAAATCCATGGTATCGGTTTCTATCAAAAGAAAAAATGCACATCGCCCAAAACGGGTATCGATCTGCGCCTCTAAATCCGTGCCGTTGGAACTGATGGCTACTTTCATTTATTTATTCCTTTACTGTTTTGAGTTTGCTCCTGTTTCATCTACACAATAAGGGCAAAATATGTAAATGTCAATACGGGATATATCCCCGAAGTCATTTTTTTTCAACCTGTGTGGTTAGCCATTAGCATTGTGAAGGTTCTGGATAGTTGATAAGCGCCGGGCATAAAGGGCGGGGAAAGCAAAAAAAGGCCGCCGGGCATGCAAAAACACGGCGGCCTTTTAATTGTCGATTTTTTCAGGATGTGCTGAAGATCGGAGCTATGCGGGGGGCATAGGCTTACACCAGGCCCTGATCCAGCATGGCGTTGACGACTTTAAGGAAACCGGCGATATTGGCACCGGCCACGTAATTACCCTGCATTCCATATTCAGTCCCGGCATCCAGGCAGGTTTTGTGGATGCTTTTCATGATATTCTTCAACCGGGTGTCCACCTCCTCTCTGGGCCAGCCCAGACGCATGCTGTTCTGGGACATTTCCAGTCCGGACACGGCCACGCCTCCGGCGTTGGATGCCTTGCCAGGCGCATAGAGAATTTTTTTGTCAATAAAAAGATTAACCGCTTCGGGTACCGAAGGCATATTGGCACCTTCGCTGACCACCTTGATGCCGTTATTGATCAGGTTATAGGCATCTTTTTCGTTGATTTCGTTCTGGGTGGCGCTCGGAAAGGCGCAGTCGGCACGGTGATTCCACAACGGGTTGTAGTCCAGGGATGTGTCGACTTCGGTATAGACTGCCTGGGAATACTTGTCGATATACTCTTTTATGCGGCCGCGTTTGATATTTTTAAGCCGCTTGATATAGTCCAGTTTATCTTTATCAATTCCCTCTTCATCAAAGATATAGCCCGTGCTGTCGGAAGCTGTAACGACTTTGCCGCCCAATTGGGTAATTTTTTCTATGGTAAATTGGGCAACGTTGCCGGAGCCGGACACCAGGCATGTTTTGTCTTCCAGAGAGTCATTGATGGTCGCCAGCATTTCAGCGGCAAAATAAACATTGCCGTAACCGGTGGCTTCCGGCCTGATCAGGCTGCCGCCCCAGCCCAGGCCTTTGCCGGTCAGGATGCCGCCGAATTTGTTGCTCAGACGTTTGTAAATACCGAAAAGATATCCGATCTCACGGGCACCGACGCCAATGTCACCGGCCGGTACATCCGTGTCAGGACCAATATGCCGATAGAGCTCAGTCATGAAACTTTGACAGAATTTCATCACCTCATTGTCTGATTTACCTTTGGGGTCAAAATCCGAGCCGCCTTTTCCACCGCCCATGGGCAGGGTTGTCAGGGCGTTTTTAAAGACCTGCTCAAATGCCAGGAATTTCAAGATGCTGAGGTTTACCGAGGGATGAAAGCGCAGACCGCCCTTGTAGGGTCCGATGGCACTGTTCATCTGAATCCTGAAGCCGCGGTTTACATGCACCTGCCCCTGATCATCCTGCCAGGGCACCCGAAACAGAATCACCCGCTCAGGTTCCGTGATTCTTTGAAGCACAGCCAGTTTGCGGTATTCGGGATTACGATCCAGCACGGGCTGTACCGTCTCGACAACTTCCTGAACGGCCTGGAAAAATTCTTTTTCACCGGGATCTCTTTCCTTGATTAATTGCAGAATTTCGGTCATAAAAACCTCCTTTAGAGTTTTGGTTGTACCTGTTAATGTTTATTAACCACGGCATGGTAATATCGTCGGATATACCTTTTTTAAAAAAATGAATCTATTATTGAATCCATGCATAAACATGTTCTAAATCATTCGTCAAGTTCCGATTATAATGCATTCTGATTTTCGTCCATCTATTTTTAAAAGCAATGGATTTTCCAGCCGTACATGCCTTAAAAATTTTGTTTCCCGGTTCGGCTGCAGGCTTTTTACCCATTGCCAGTCAAAAAAGTCATCCGAATCTTCAGTGACCGTGATGTAATGGATTCCCAGTGAGGTAATATTCTGGAAAAAATGGGAGCCCTGAGAGGGTTCGGCCCTGATGGCCGCATTTCTCAGTTCGATAATGGCACTGACGCCGGATATGTTCTGCCATTTGACCGGGATACCCAGCCATCTGTCGGCGGATCCCCAGCGACCCGGTCCCACCAGGAGGTAGGGCCGCTGCTCTGTTACCAGGGATGCGTTAATTTGCCCTATTTCTTCCGCTATCCGCATTGTGGCTTCAGGTTTGAAATCCTCTGGTTTTACAAAAACAATATCTTTGATCGAATTGTTAACCCCGTTGCCCAGGGCCTGGGCTGAGCGACAAACGGCCTGTTGAATATCTTCATGGGTAATCTCTACCTCAAGACGTGCTTCATCGGGGGCCATGGGACGCATCTGGAGAAAATAAAACTCATTTTTCCCCCGATTATTTTGACGCAGGTTAACCGAAAATTCAATCTCCACGGGACATCCTATACCTTTGTGGCCGAGAGTGAGCAGGGTCGTCAATAATTGCGGCAGGGGCAGCAGATCGTATTTAAGAATAGATGCGAAAGTCATGACCTTGGGACCTGGCATATGGCCTGAGTCACGAACTCGATGTTCATCGGGAATATAGGTGCTGGCCAGAGTTTTGACGGGAAAGTCCATGACCGCTTCGTCAACGCTCAATTTTTCAAGATTCGAGTATTTTTGAAAATTTAACTTTTCGGGGTAATCCCTGATTTTCAGCGCATAAAAGGATCTCTGTGTATTGGTCAGCATGTCTTCCACGGTTGAAAACTGAGGCAGCATTTCAGGATATTTGGGAGAAAATCGAAGCGTCTGTTCACCTTCCACAACTGCTTTGCCCAGTCCCAGGGCAATATGCACGATTCCCTCTTCCGCTTTCATGTGTGAAATCGGATAATAATTATGCGACTGTGCTACCCCGGAGACTGCCGGATAAAAATAATCACCATATTCATCACCTGCCAGTTGCTGAATGATTACCGCCATGGATTCTTTTTGAGGCTGATTTGAGGTATTCCTGGCGAAGGCCTTGGGGCCTTCATGGTAAGTAGATGCATAAACAAGTTTAATAGCAGTGATAAGACGCTGTAGCCGGACGGGCAGTTGAACATGATTGTTTGGGATCATATAGGTTTCATACAGGCCCGCGTAGGGCTGAAACTGGGCGTCTTCCAGCAGGCTGGAAGAGCGTACGGACAAAGGATATTTTACCTGGGCCAGATAGGTTTCCAGTATTTCGACCAGCCATTTTGGCATTTTGGCATTCAAAAAGGCGTCCCGGACCTGGGCGTCGGAATAATCACCAACGGCAAAATGCTCCAGATGATTTTGAGCAACAAAGGATTCAAAACCATCAGTACAGATCACCAGGGATTTTGGGATTTTGATATCAATTTGAGAGTATTTTTCATGAATTTGCGGATTTTGGTGCAAAAGAACCGACATAAAGGCCAGGCCCCGGGCTTTGCCGCCTAAAGATCCCTGGCCTACTTTAACAAAGTCCATGGTGTCGGCGTCAAATGTGCCGGAGTTAAACTGGGCCACCACGCCCTTGTGGCGCCAGAGACGCAGAGCATGGACATTAGAGATGAGATATTCCCGCATATCATTGGTATTTTTGAATTCGTCGGCCCGTTTCCGACGGAAGACGGAAGCAAGGCTGATTTCACTGCGGCTCATGAGCCAGTTCGAAAAATTATTGCGCCGGGCATGATACCACAGGGATTCTTCGGGCAGGTGTACCAGTTTTTTTTCCAGTTCCTTGAGGTTGGATGCACGGTCAATCTGTGTTCCATTGGGCATCCGAAATATAAAATCACCAAAACCCAGATGATTCATGAAAAAATCATGCAGCTCCGCAAGCAGATTTGGAGAGTTCTTATCCAGAAAGAGTGCCGGAATCCGCATGGCTTTTTTTTGGTTGTCGGGGTTTGAACTGAGAAGCGCCATGGGCAGGTCAGGTATATCCCGTTTGATTTGAGATAACAGCACGGCCCCGGCATCGTTAACCATTTTACCGTTGCGGGGAAAGCGGGTATCGGAAATGATGCCGAAAAGATAATCGCGATACTTTTCATAATAGGCCATGGCCTCCGCATAATTTTCAGCCAGCAGAATTTTGGGTCTTACGCGCATTTTCAGCAGGCGGTGATCTTCGTTCAATCCACTTCCCAGAACCGCCTGTGTCTGTTGAACGATTTCTTTGTAAATCAACGGTAAAAAGGAAGAATAATATACCGGAGAATCTTCCACCAGGAGCAGAACCCGAACCATGGCTTTTTGCGTATCGTTTTCAATGTTAAGCTGATCTTCAACATTTTTTACCAGAGCCAGCAGCAGATCGGTGTTGCCGGACCAGACAAACACCTTATCGATTCCGGAAATATTTTTTTTGTCGACAATCGGCAAAATGGTGCGGGTACTGTGGGCAAGCAGAATAACCGGCAGGTCGGGATTTATTTTTTTTATCTCGATGCCAAGGGAAAAGGCATCCATATCATCCAGATTAGGCATGGTAATGACAAGATCAAATGCCTTATCATTCAAGAGTACCAGAGCTTCATTAGCCGAAGCGGTCCGGGTCACCCGGGGCGGCATGCTCAGGTTCAGCCCGCTGTATTCGTTGATAATACGGGACGCGAGGCTGCCGTCCTCTTCCAGGATGAATGCATCATAGGAACTGGCAACAAGCAGAATTTCCCTTATTTTGATGGACATGATTTCATGGAAAATTTTAAATTGGGAATAAAATTCAGTAGGCAGATAACTTTCCGATAACACCATAAACGCTCCATGTGATGATTATTGTTTGGTTAATTTGGCATCATATTACAACAGGCAGGCAGGGAAATCAACATGAGGAAATATTGACAATATCAAAATAATCATTGACTATATATGGAGTTAACGGCGTAGGGAAAGATTCCGTGGAAATGATTATAAATAATATACTGAATAACCGACAGCGCCTAGTTGATATTTTTCTTGACTAAGCGAATAATTTAAAATAAAATAAGTTTTAATTTATTAAATGCAATTCAGGAGGTTGTTGAATAATGGGAATACAGGAAAGAAAAGAGAGAGAGAAAGAGCGCAGGCGCCAGCAGATCATTGTTGCCGCTAAACGGGTTTTTTCCGATAAGGGATTCAACAAGGCAACAATGGAGGATATTGCCAGGGAGGCAGAGTTGAGCCCGGGCACACTGTATCTCTATTTTAAAAATAAGGAAGAGCTGTATGCATCCCTCTCACTTCGAATTCTGCAGTATCTGCTGATAAGAGTGGAGCATGTCAACAGTGAAAAAGGGTTGGGGCCGGATGAAAAAATCGATACCCTGATGGAAGCCATGTATGATGTGTATGATTTTGATCCCCTGATTATTATCAACATGTTTCATCTGCAGTCGAGTGAGACCCTTAAAAATTTGTCTCCTAAACTGCTGGAAGAGATTAAAACCCTCTCACGAAAGGCCCTGGGAGCTATTGCCGCGATATTTGAAGAGGGTGCCAAAACAGGAAAATTCATTGATAAGCATCCGATCGCCCTGGCAGATACTTTCTGGGCTCTGTTTTCCGGTGTTGTACTCTGGGAAGCCAGTAAAAAAATCATCAATGAGGACAAGGATTATCTCAAACAGACCCTTAGACTGGCGTTTGAAATATACCGGCGTGGAATAGAAAAATAATCCGGCGTACAATGGTGCCGGAAAAAACTTCAAAAAAACAAAAGGATACAGCAAGCATAGCTACTGTATCCTTTTGTTTTCAGCTATTTAACAATTTTAGGCACCTGAAATAGCCGTGTAATTTCATCAACTTTAAATTCCGGCCAGGCGGCCTTGCTATTGTGCCGCAGGGCCTTTATCCCATGGCCGGCTTCAAGGATTTTGCCGATACAGGTCACCTTTATACCGGCATCACGGATTCGGGTTTCAAGCTGATCACACACATCGGGCCGGCAGCAGATCAGAAGACTGCCGGAACCGATTAGTCCCATGGGATCAATACCCAGCAGACGGCAGATCCTTTCAGTTTCCGGATATACCGGGATAAGATCCATATTGATTTCAAATTTATGCCCGCCGCAAATGCTGGTTTCCGCCAGTGCACTTGCAAGCCCCCCCTCGGTCACATCATGCATGGCACTGACACCCTTTAAGCCTGCTGCAATGCCGGCCTCCTCCATGATGCTGATATGAGCAAGAAATCCGCGGCAGGTCTCTATCTCCGTCTCCGACATCCCCTTTTTAATTAAGCGATCTGCAAATTCACGGGCGATAATTGCAGTACCCTCCACTGCGACGGCTTTGGTGAGTAATATCCTGTCACCCGGGCGCATATTGCGCTTGTCGATAAGGGACTGCCGGCTCACTGTACCTGTCAGCATTCCACTGACCACAGGCCGGGTAACAGCGTCGGTGATTTCGGTGTGACCGCCGCACAGGGTTATATTCCAGCGTCGGCACATGGTCTGCAAATCGGACATGATACGGCAGATTCGGGAGGGCGTTATGTCGCAGGGAAGCAAAAGTGTGGTCAAAAGCCAGCGTGGAACGGCTCCGGATGTGGCTATGTCATTGGCGTTTACCAGTACAGCGTAGTCGCCGATGGAATCAGTAGCAAAGGTAATAGGATCGGATTTTAAAACAATGACCTGTTCATCGGTCACATCTATTGCGGTTGTATCTTCCCCCACCCCCGGTTTGATTATAATCGACGGATCACTGATGTCCAGTTGCTCCAGAAAAGATTTCAGCAGGTCATTGGGCAGCTTACCGGCAGGCAGGGGAATGCCGAGGCGCACAATTTTTTCAAGCTCCTCAAGCCCTGTGATGGTAAAGTCGCTTTCTTCCGGAACAGTAAAATCTTTTGGGCTGTTGTTCAGAAAAACCGTAGTAGCACCGGCCCTGCGGCCTGCCTGGATATCAAAGATAAAATCCCCCACCACCAGAATCTGGTCAGCGCTGACATTCAATACTTGAGCGGCCCGCAGGATTCCGTCAGGACAGGGTTTGGGCGGGATCGGATCATCCCTGGAAATAATAAGATCAAAGTCGGCAGCGCGTGTCGTCTTAAAATTTTCCAGGGCCCGTTCAATGGAGCAGCGACTGTTGCGGCTGATGATGCCTATTAGCAATCCCTGGGATTTAAGCCGGGCAATCATCTGCTCGGCTCCCCCGGCAGGCCTGGATCGAATTGCAGCATCCATTTCGAATTGATCGAGTTTTTTCCGGGCCGCATCGCGCTTGGATAGGGGATTGATCTTGCAAATAAATTCAAGTACGGGTGTATCGGCCGGACAGTTCAGTTGGTTGCGGATCACTGAGAAATCAAGCGTTTCGGGTCGTGTCAGGGTTCCGTCGAAATCAAACAGGACGGCCTTTAAGCTAAATGTTTTCATGGCTGCTATTCTTTGATGATTTCGTAATAAGTATTTGGGATGCCCCCAATTTGTTAAAATTTTCCGTTAGAGCGAAAACCTTCTGTATATTAATTTTATACCGAGTGAAAGAAAAAAACAAATTTCAATAAATTTGGTTTAATTTGCAACTGTTAAAATTGTATTCCCGTTTTCCTCCTTGACACCCATGAATTGCTCTCTTATACCTGTGGGAAGGTTTATTTAAAATATAAACAGAAAGGTTTGTAAACCGGTCATGAAAAAAAGCAGCTCGAAAATAGGCCGAAATGATCCATGTCCCTGCGGCAGCGGTCTTAAATATAAAAAATGCTGTATGGGCAAAAAAGAAGTGAGTGCCGAATATCGTGCGAATCTGTATGCAAGACAGCACAATATCCGCGTAAAAACAGAAAAGGATATCGAGGCCATCAGAAAGGCCGGTCGTTTGACCGTTGCCACGCTTGATCTGGTTGAATCAAAAATCCGTCCGGGTATTTCAACCGAAGAGATCAATACCCTGGTTCATGAATTTACCATAAAAAATGGCGCGATTCCGGCTCCATTGAATTACCGCGGTTTTCCAAAAAGCGTTTGTACATCCGTGAATGAAGTCATTTGTCACGGCATTCCCGGAAAACGTATTCTTAAAGACGGCGATATCGTCAATATCGATGTGACGCCGATTTTGAATGGCTACTATGCAGATGCCAATAAAACTTTTTTTGTAGGCGAACCTGGGCCGGATGCCAAAAAAATTGTAGCTGTGGCCGGTGAATGCCTGAAACAGGGCATGGAAATGGTGCGACCCGATGCCACGATCGGTGATATCGGCTGGGCTATCCAGAAATATGCCGAAGACCAGGGCTGCTCGGTTGTCAGAGAATTTGTAGGCCACGGGGTCGGGTTTGAATTTCATGAAGCGCCACAGATTCCGCATTACGGCCGCCGGAAAAGCGGGCTGGTACTGATTCCGGGTATGGTGTTTACCATCGAACCAATGATTAACATCGGCCGTCACAACCTGTATATTCTAGATGATGGCTGGACAGCCGTTACCGAAGATGGTTCATTGTCGGCCCAGTTTGAGCAGACTCTTGTAGTGACTGAAGACGGTGTCAAAAGTTTGACACCATTTAAATTGTAGCTTTTAACTTTTCAGCCACATGTCAATGGCTTCGGCTACTCCGCAGGTGTTGTTGGAAGCCACATTCTGAAAACGGCCTTTAAGGTCATCCGGAGCATTGTCCACCACGAAACTGCTGCCGGACCATTCCAGCAGGTCCAGATCGTTAAAGTCGTTACCGATGGCCATGGTATCTTTTACCATGATTTTGAGTTCAGATGCCAGCCAGGCGGCGGCCTGGCTCTTGGAAACTTCCGGATGAAAGATTTCAAGCCAGGTGGATTGACCGTCCATGGGCGATGTGGAGTGGATGATGCTGAAATCCGGCAGGGCCTTTCGAACAACAGCAAGCGCTGCGGCGGTCTCATTTTCGGGCACTACGGCAAGAAGCTGGGCTGCCGGGCCGAATCTGTCAGCATCTTCAATTACCAGTGGAGTTGAAAATTGTTTATACCCTGCCAATCGAGATTCAAAATCGGGGTTATGCCGACTGGTTCGTTGATATACCAGCATGTGATTATCAGGGACCGGTTGGTGAACCATAAAATCGAAATTTGATTGCACGAAAAATTTGATTGCCCGCTCTACCGCATTGGAAGCAAGATTTATTTTTCGAACGATATTGCCTGCCGGGTGGGTTGCCACGCCGGCGCCGGTGCTGAAAATTATGTAATCAACCGGCAGATCGGCTCCCGGTGAATTCATAAATGAATAGAAAGAACGGCCCGTGGCCACGGCACGGATCACATTATGCTCCGGCAGGCTTATTTCTGATATTTGTCATTTGAAATTTTTTTGATCGCATACAGGACGAATTAAATATTTTTGGCCTTTTTTAATTCATATTTCCGTATTTTACTAATTTTTATCCGCCTAAATAATATTCCTTTACTTTGGGGTTGTTCAAAAGCTCGGCGGCCAACCCCTCCAGGACGATTTCACCCCTCTCGAGCACGTAGGAGTAATGGGCAATTTTCAGGGCAGCCCTTGCATTCTGTTCCACAAGCATAACCGTGACACCTGATTGGTTAAGTTGTTTAATGACGCTAAAGATTTCTTGAACGATTAAGGGGGCTATGCCCATGGAAGGTTCGTCTAAAAGAAGGAGATCAGGACGTCCCATCAAGGCACGACCAATGGCCAGCATCTGCTGCTCACCGCCTGAAAGGGTGCCGGCTATCTGCTTGGAACGCTTTTTCAGAATAGGAAACATCTGATAAACATGCTCCATTCTCTCCTTGATCTCTATCCGGTTGCTCCGCTTAAAATAATGATAGGCCCCGAGATTGATATTGTCGCGGACGGTCAGATGGGCAAAAACCTGTCTCCCCTCCGGAACCTGTGAGATGCCCAGACGCACAATCCGGTTTGCCTGCATGTTGGCAATTTTTTGTTCCTTATAGAGAATAGACCCCCCATTGATCTTCATTATACCGGAGATGGATTTTAAAAGGGTGGACTTGCCGGCCCCGTTGGTTCCAATGATGGAAACCACCTTTCCCGCTGGAACCCGTATGGAAACATCTTTAAGCACGCCGATGCTTCCATAAGATGCGTTGAGTTTATCAATCCTTAGCATATCAGGCCTCTGCTCCTAAATATGCTTCAATAACCATAGGGCTGTTCCGGACATCTTCAGGCGGTCCATCCGCAATCTTCCGGCCATAGTTTAACACCAAAATATCATCAGCGATATTCATCACCATTTTCATATCATGTTCCACCAGTAATACGGTAATTCCTTTTGCTCTGATGGCCTTAATTAATGAAGAGGCCATGTGGGTCTCAGTTTCATTGAGGCCGGCTGCGGGTTCGTCCAGACAGATCAGTTCCGGCTCACTGGCCAGTGCCCGCCCGATCTCCAGTATTTTCTGTTCGCCCAATGGCAGGCTGTCCGCCGAATCCTTGAATTTATCAGCAAGCCCGATAAATTTTAAAATTTTTAATGCACTTTCCCGAATCCGTTTTTCCCTGCGTCTGGACCGCGGCAAAACAAATCCGGAAGCCATAAATGAGGTTCGAATTCGAGTATGGCATCCCAGCATGACATTTTCAAGGACCGTCATATTCCCAAACAGCTCAACTGTTTGGAATGTCCGGGAAATACCCAGGTATGCAATTTTGTGGGCCTTTAGATGCTGGATAGGCCGGCCTTTAAATCGCACCGTTCCCTCTGTTGGTGAAAAAGACCCTGTAATAATATTAAACAAAGTGGTCTTGCCGGCGCCGTTAGGGCCTATAATCGCTTTAATAATTCCTTTTTTTACCCGAAAATTAAGGTCGTTAAGAGCAATGAGACCACCAAAAGCCATGACCACTTTTTGTACTTCCAGAACATTTTCTTCTCTAATCGTATTCACCTGTAACTAACTCCTGAACCAATCTTTTACGATTCCCGGCACCCCTGCCAGGCCTTGGGGCAAAAAGATCGTGACTAAAAGCAGAATAGCTCCATAGATGATAACATCAAATTCCTCAAAATAATGCAGCCACTCATAGCTTAAAAAGGTAATCAGGCCGGCACCAATGACAGCACCCCAGATATTATGCATCCCACCTAGAGAGATCATGATCAAAAGTTTGACCGAAAAGAAAAGATCAAATGTGGATGGATTAATAAAATTAAGATAATGGGCATAAAGACTGCCGGCCAAAGATGCTAAAACAGCCGAATAAACAAAGATCATTATCTTGAATTTAAAAACATTCACTCCCATGGCACTTGAAGCCGGTTCGCTGGCATGGATGGCTCTTAAGGCCCGCCCTGTGCCTGATTGAATTACATTGACGGTAAAAATAAAGGCAGCTAAAACAAAACCCCACACCAGGTAAAAATATTTTTCAACAGAATCCAGATCAAATCCAAATATGCTTAAACCCGGGATTCCCGCCATGCCGTCCGGACCGCCGGTCCATTCGGCCTCTTCATTAAAAATGATGAAAATGATGACTCCGAAGGCAAGGGTTGCCATGGCCAGGTAATGGCCTTTTAATTTAAGAGAGGGCGCTCCCACCAATAGTGCAATCACCGCCGCAACAGTCATGCCTATACACATGCAGGCCCAGGGGTTCAAGTTATACCGGACTGTCAGAATAGCCGATACATAGGCACCGATTCCATAAAAAGCTGCATGCCCAATTGATATCTGGCCGGCATACCCCATCAGCAGACTGAGGCCGATAGTAATCAGAGAAAAAATTCCCGCAAAAACCATGATATCAGTATAATGGTCTATAGCGGGAATCTGGCGTGCAATCCATGGGAAGGTAATGATAAATAAAACAAAGATGGCTATGGGGAGCTTAGCGATTCGTAACATGTCTAAAACCTTTTGATTTTGCTGATCTCCATGCTTCCGAAAATTCCGCTGGGCTTAAAGAACAAGACAGCCATAAGGACAAGCAGTGCAAAGGCATCCTTGTATCCGGAAGAGATAAGTCCGGCTCCAAAGGATTCGATACTTCCAATGATCAGTCCACCCAGGATAGCACCGGGAAAGCTGCCCAGTCCTCCCAAAATAACGGCTCCGAATCCCTTTATGGCAAGCATGGCACCACGGTCATATTCCATCAAGGAGATGGGAGTCACGGTAATACCCGCCACCGCTCCGATGCCGGCTGAAAGAGCAAAGGACAATAGAATCATCCGCTTGACATCGATGCCCACCAGACTGGCCGCATCCGCATTGTCGGCGCAGGCGCTCATGGCCTTGCCGATGATGGTCCGATCAAAAAATATGGACAGAGCAATAGCTGTGATGACCAGAAACCCAATCACCCAGAAATACTGTGGTTGAATCACGGCGCCTAAGAAAGTAATGGGATCGCGCCCGGAAAACGCGGGAAGATCGTAAGGGTTCTTGCCCCAGATAAACATGGCAATACCCTTAATCAGGGTGGAAGCTGCAATAGTAGCAATAATCAAAGTAAGAACCGAGGGCCGGCGAATGGGACGAATGGCCAACCGGTCCAAAAGCACCCCCACCAGCGTGACAAGAATTATTGTCGCCGGAAAGGCCAGAATAAAGGGCAGTCCCATGGCAACATGCAAAAAAACCATGATCAGCCCCCCCAGCATGACGAATTCACCCTGGGCAAAATTGATGATCTCGGTTACATTATAGATAATATTAAATCCCACGGCCACCATGGCATAAACACTGCCCACGGTCAGCCCGGTTATCAGATACTGAAAAAGCTGGCTCACCAGCGTAATTTTTTCCATACGTCTCTATTTACAGCAAAGCTCCGCTTCAAACCGGCAAATTGAGTAAAAAAGTGACGGATAGCATGAAGCGAAGCCGGCTATTGTTAAAAATCAATGAATCAGTCAGCCAGGGACCAGTCGCCATCTTTAACAACAACTATGTTAAAGGCATCTTTAGACAGGCCGTTATGGTCATTCGAGGAATAATTGAAAACACCATGCTGACCCACAAAGTTAGTAATATTATTTTCAAGATAATCCCGAATTTTTGTCTTATCATCGCCAACATTCGAAAGGGCTTTTACTACCATTTGCAATGCATCCCAGCTATGTCCGCCGAATGAACTCAGGGGTTCATTGTATTTGGCCGTATAGCTTTTAAGATAATCCATCGCTACATTTTTTTGAGGGTGGTCTGCGTGTAAAAGCTCGGCGATATTACAGGCTCCCAGCGGGCAGAAAACACCCTCGGCAGCTCCTGCGGCCAGTTTGATATTTTTACGGCTGCCAAAGCCATGGCTCTGATATAACGGGATCCCCGCCATTCCCAGATCTCTCCAGTTGCGAGTCACCGTAACCTGTGTCGGACCGATGGACCAATTGATAATAGCGGAGGGAGCCTTGCCCTTGATTTTGGTCAACTGGGCTGTCATATCCGTGTCCTTTGGCCCGTATTTTTCATCGGCAACGATGTTCATATTATGCTCGGGTGCAAGCCGGATCAACTCTGAACGTCCACTGGCCCCAAATCCGGAAGTTACACTTATGATGGCTATTTTATTGATTCCTCTGCTTTTAAGATGGGTATAAATGGCTTCAACCGCGAGGCTGTCCGACTGGGGTGACTTGAAAACCCATTTATAAGGTTTGCCCGTTTTTTCATTGTGAACAATTTTGTAACTGGCCGCACAGGAAACCAGGGGGGTTTTATATTTTTCAACAACCGGTATCACCGCAAGAGAAAGCCCGCTCAAAGAAGGACCGATCACAGCACAGACCTTATCCCTGGTAATGAGTTTTTTTACCGCCAGGTTGCACTTGGTGGCATCCCCTTCGTCGTCATAAATAACAAGTTCCAGTTTTTTCCCGTTAATGCCGCCGGCCGCGTTAATCTTTTCAGCCAGCATCTCGGCGGTTTTCTTTTCCGGATCACCCAAAAAAGAAGCACGGCCGGTCACCGAAAAAACGGCACCTACCTTATATTCCCCTTCAAAAGCATTTGCCTGGCTGACAAGCAGCCCCATACCGAAAAAGCAAATTGTTGCAATAATAGCAATTCGTCTGAGTGTCATTTTCTTCTCCCTATTGTTACTGGTATAAAAAATAATGATATTCATCTATTCGCCGGTTTAAAAGGTTTTAAACTCGTCTACATGGTATAAACTTCGCTTCCCTCAATCACCGTTACGTTATTTTTTTGGAATAATTCTATGGCCTTATCGATCGCATCGATTCTGAAAATCATTACCGCATTTTTCCCGCTATGCTGCACAAAAGCATACATATATTCCACATTGATTCCGGCCTGGTGCAAAATATCGAGTATCCTATGCAGGCCTCCGGGGCTGTCTTCCACTTCTACCGCTATAACATCCGTTTTTCCCACGGAAAAGCCACGGTTTTTAAGTGCCTCTATGGCCTTTTGATTATTATTTACAATTAGACGCAGGACGCCAAAATCGGATGTATCGGCCAGGGCCAGCGCCCTGATATTCACATCCGCTTCTGCAAGAATAGCTGAAACTTCAGCCAAACGTCCGGCCTTGTTTTCCAAAAACACTGATATCTGTTCCGCCCGCATATCTTGCCTCCCTTTTCACTATCACTGGTTATTAGTAACTGATTATTGTTCGTTGATATTCGACATCTGTCACATTTCAACATCCAATCCCAGATATTCGGCGCTCAATTGATACTTACATATTTCGATTGTCAATTACCCGCACCGCTTTTCCCTGGCTGCGGGCAATCATCTTTGGTTCCACCAGCTTTACTTTTGCTGAAACGCCGAGATAATCCTTTATATTCTTTGCTATCTTTCTCTCCCTGTTCTGCAGGTGTTTTACTTCATCTGAAAACAGGCGTTCACCCATTTCGATCAGAACCGTAAGCGTATCCAGATTATCCTTCCTGTCTACCACAAGCTGATAGTGGGGTTCAACTTCATCCATTTCCATGAGAACACTTTCAATTTGCGATGGAAACACATTAACGCCGCGAATAATCAGCATATCGTCAGTCCGACCACTGACCCTGTTCATGCGTATATGTGTCCGGCCGCATATGCACGGCTCCGGATTGAGTGAAGTTATATCACGAGTTCTATACCGTATCACCGGGAAAGCTTCCTTGGTTATGGTTGTAAAAACAAGTTCACCGGTCTCCCCGTAAGGAAGAACTTCTCCGGTTACGGGGTCGATAATTTCGGGAATAAAATGATCCTCAAATATGTGAAGGCCTTTTTTTGCTTCGTGACATTCAATAGCAACGCCGGGCCCGATCACCTCGCTTAATCCATAAATATCCACAGCGGTTAAATTCAACTTCCGTTCTATTTCTTCCCGCATATTCTCCGACCAGGGTTCGGCACCGAATATTCCGAATTTAAATTTTAAATCTTCAAAAGAGATCCCCGCTTCATCCGCCACTTCCGCAAGGTGAAGCGCATATGAAGGCGTTGCCGTCAATATTGTGGGCCCAAAATCCTTCATTATCACAACCTGTCTCTTTGTATTTCCTCCTGAAACCGGAATAACGGAAGCCCCTAATTTCTCGGCACCGTAGTGAATACCCAGACCTCCTGTAAAGAGTCCATAACCGTATGCATTGTGAATGATGTCTTCACGAGTTGCTCCACCCGCGGCAAGCGAACGGGCCATAAGCTCAGCCCAGGTATTAATATCTCTGGCCGTGTAACCTACCACGGTCGGCTGGCCGGTAGTTCCGGATGATGCATGAATACGAACGACATTTTCCATTGGAACCGCAAACATTCCAAAGGGATAATTGTCACGCAAATCGTCCTTTGTAGTGAATGGGATTTTTTGTAAATCTTCAAGAGATTGAATGTCGTTCGGCGTGATGCCGTTTTCTTTAAATATTTTGCGGTAAAAAGGAACATTAGCATAAACACGATCAATTGTGGTCTTCAGTCTGCGTAATATGATCGCCTCAAGATCTTCTCTTGGCATGGTTTCAAATCCGATGTCGAGAATCATTCCAACAACTCCTTTCAGAAAAGATTGTTATGCCCGGGTTTCTCACAGGTTAAAGTCGTTCATGAAAAATACAAAAACGAGCACATTTCCAAGAAAAAAGGCTGCGGGTGATACCCACAGCCTTTTAAAAACCATGGGTTCCGCGTTTTTCGTCTACCCATGGTTTTGAGTTTATATCAAGCGAGGCATTTTCTACATTGCCGGCCCATGGATAGACTTCCTAAAAAAGAAGTCATCCAAAAAACTAAAGTAGAAAAACCGAACTTTCATCTTTAACCCCTGTAATTTATATAAAATAACCAGTATATCTTCAAGGAACCGTATAATGAGAAAATATATATATGTCAAGAAAAAATATTTATTCTTTTCTACATCCCGTGCAAAATGAACATTCACTTTGTTGTCAATGAATTCTTTTGCCGCATTTTTTAACAAATTGTTTCTACCTTAAAAAAACCTGACCGCTCCTGCAGTAATCCCTTGCTCCATTTGACCTTGACACACAATTACCATTTGTTTTATGGGAAGGTATCGGCTTAAGAGAGCACACATGGAAAATTCAAAGAAAACCACGATTGATTCACCAAGTGCTTTTATCAACCGCGAGTTGAGTTGGCTCAGCTTCGCACGCCGTGTGCTCGCGCTTGGGGAGGATCCGAACCTGCCCCTGCTTGAACGCGTCAAGTTCGCCGGAATCATGGGTATGCTGTTCGATGAGTTCACAATGAAACCTGGAATATAAAGAGCTTAACAAGAAGCAGCGCACTCATATGGAGCGGTATTTTCGTGAATCGGTTGAGCCTATCCGGACACCGCTTGCAGTAGACGTTTCACATCCATTTCCTTTCATCAGCAACCTCGGGCTGAACCTTGCGGTGCAGCTCATGAAGACCAAGAAAAAACGCAAACGTTTTGTACGAATCAAGGTGCCTGCAAATCGCCCTCGCTGGGTGCCGCTTTCCGGCGGTGCCGGTTATGTGCCATTGGAGCAGGTGATCGCATATAACCTCAACATATTGTTCCCCAAGGCATCCGGCATTATAACTTCCCAGACTGAATGCTTCTTGACAGCTTACGGGTATTATTTTAATATTCAAAACAAGGATTACGAAACCAAAATGTTCTGGAGGTCTTCCATGCCATCTGTGAGAAACATGAAAAAGCCGGTTGGTTTTTTCCTTTTGATTTTTATGTTTATTACCTTTATTCCCCATCAAGTCGCCCTGGCGAAAATGATTGGAACGCAAATTATTCTGGAGGCAGACGGGATCCAGTCGGCCCGTGAAATGGTTCGGCGTACTCTGGCACGGGAAGATGTAACCACGGCCCTCGTGGCTTGGGGAATCGATGTCAGAGAGGCAAGGGCCCGGATCAACAGCCTTAACGATGCAGAAATACTCCGCCTGGCCGATACGCTTGAAAATGCACCAGCCGGCGGCAGTGCCCTGGGGTCGATTCTCGGCGCTGCGGTTATCGTATTCATTGTTCTCCTGATTACGGATATTCTGGGCTTTACCGATATTTTTACCTTTGTTAAATAAAGCGCATACGC
>NBLJ01000011.1 GCA_002084545.1 Desulfobacteraceae bacterium 4572_123
CGATGATGCCTACTTGCCCGCACATAGATCATCCTCCTTGTCAAAGGTGTCCTCCGGCGGCAGGTCGATGAAGGCATCATCCGGCAGGAACTCCACCAGCCCATGCTTTCCCAGCAGGGTCAGGAATTCGGCTGCGGCCGCTTCGGGATCTGCAGGGAGCTTGAGTTTCCGCTCCGGCTCGATGCGCCCAAGCACACCGAGCATGTAATCACGAGCGGTCGCTTCGATAGTGAACGGTGTCTGGCCTTTCATGATATCCACCAGCTCCGCGCAGTTTTTGCCTTCCAGAGCGATACCGTCAGCTTCCAGCGGTTCGCCGTCGAGTGTCGTCGAGTGAATCAAGCATCATCTTCAGTCAAAAAACCATAAAATTCCCAAACTGATTTCCGGCCTTGATGGTATGTATTCTTTGAAGCGATTGTCGGATAGCTGACTCCTGTAAGCGGCGCACATGATTTGATTGTAGTCCGTCGATTTCATGCAAAGGAAATCTTTCAGCAGGGGGTCAGCGCCGGCCAGTAATAGAAAGGGTGCGGCGGTTAAAAGGGCGTTTTTAGAAAACAATGGGTTCGTGACTTGACTCGTGAATGATATTCAATTTAGAGAGGATTCGGGGCTGGTAATCGGTGGGGATGACCACAGGCGTTTGCAGGCAAATGCTTTTCCGGAATGGGATTTTAGATATTTTTCAAAATTAAGGGCTTTCTGTCGTTCTTTGAATGCCAAATAAGTGATCAATGACCATGGCTTGTATTTGGACGTGTGCGGGGATTGGCCTGAATTGTGAGCCTTTATTCGTGCCTTCAGATCTTTGGAAAACCCGATATAGGTTTGCTCCGGATATGAAATACTGCGGAGCATATAGACGTAATACATTAGGATAATATCTGCCCCGCTTCGTTCCAATGAACTACGCAGGGCACGCTTCTTAACGATACAAACTGATTATTTAAAAAGATCAATCAGACCATTGAGCAGGCCTGCCACGCGTAGCCTGAAAGGCGAAGCGTGGTGGAGGCGGCGGGAGTCGAACCCGCGTCCGAAAATATTCCACAATGGTATCTACATACTTAGCCCGAACTCTATAGTTCGCCTTTTAAGTCTCCTTCAGGCAGGATACTTTAAAGACTAGTCTGCAAAATTTCACCTGAATCGGAGCAAACATCCAAAACAAGTTTATCCCGCTAGTCGACGCTCTTACCGGATGCGCAGGAATAATCCGGCAGAACGCTGGCCTTAAGCGGCCAGAGCGTAGTTATAATCGTCTGCGATTATGTTTATTTCCCGCCGGTTTTACGAGCTGGCAGGAACTCGGTATGCAACCATAGCTTCTATATCCCCGTCGAAGCCGTTTCGCCCCCAATTTTTAAAAGAACTTTATACTAGTATGGTAAGCCACAAACACCGATCTGTCAACGCCTTGATTCAGGTTAACGGCAAAAGCGGCTAATATTCTTTTTTAGCCCGGTCCAGGTCCCTCTTCTGATCCCGCTGCCGAATGGTCTCCCGCTTATCCACCTTGCGCTTGCCCCTGGCCAGGCCCAGGCTCATCTTGACCTTGCCGTGTTTAAAGTACAGCCGCAACGGTACCAGAGAATATCCCTTTTCATTGACCTTGCCGTATAGTTTTTTAATTTCGTGGTTGTGCAGCAGCAATTTTCGAATCCGCAACGGTTCATGGTTGTCATAATAGGCAAACGGATATGCGGCAATATGCATCTGGTACACAAACACCTCGCCCTTGTGAATCCTGGCGTATGAATCCTTGAGATTAGCGCGGCCCAGGCGCATGGACTTAACCTCGGTTCCCTTCAGTACCATGCCTGCTTCATATTCATCTTCAATAAAATAATTGAAACGCGCCTTACGGTTTTCCGTTATTATTTTTCCATATTTTTTTTCCGCCAAAACAACCTCATCAATCCGGTTACAAAAATAGCAGGTGCAATCAAATCGCCAAATTCAGAGTAAATGTATACAAGCCGGCTTACCGGGAATAAATTTTTTCAGAAAAAACAGTGCCGAAATTATGTTGAATCACAGTTTCAATATCCACAGGATTGGTCTGCTTCATGACCTCTTTCATAAAAGGTTCCATATCCGATTTTTTCAAGGCCCTGACAACACTTTTAACAAGCGGTATCGACTGCGGATTCATGCTCAAGTTCTTGATCCCTAGGCCCAGAATAACGGGTATGTACAGAGGATCGGCAGCCATCTCTCCACACATGACAAGATCGATACCCTTTTCTACGGCGACATCGGTAACGCGATGAATCATTCTCAAAATTGCCGGGTGAAGCGGCTGGAACAGATGTGAGACTTCTCTGTTACCGCGGTCAATGGCAAGTGAATACTGAATCAGATCATTGGTTCCGATGCTGAAAAAATCAACTTTTTCAGCCATTATATCCGCCATAATCACGGCCGAAGGAACCTCGATCATGATACCGACTTTTATATCCCTGTCAAAAGGAATGCCTTCTTTCTCCAGCGATTCGGCCGCCTTATCCAGAATCAAGCGGGTCTTGTCGATTTCACCGCAACACGATATCATCGGAATCAGAATTTTAACATTGCCAAAGGCGGAAGCCCTTAAAATAGCACGCAACTGAGTTTCAAAAATATCCGGCTTTTTGAGACAATAGCGTATGGCCCGCAGTCCGAGGGCGGGATTGAGTTCATACCGGTCGGCGGCGCAGGCAACAGATTTATCGCCGTTGATATCAAGGGTACGTATGGTTACCGGCCTCCGGCCCATCACCTCGACCACATCCCTGTATCTCTCAAACAGTTCATCCTCGCCGGGAAAACTGGGGCTGTTCATATATTCAAACTCTGTCCGGTAAAGGCCGATGCCTTCGCCGCCGTTGTCAAGAACCAATACTACCTCTTCGGGCAGTTCGATATTACCCATCACCTGCAGCAGCAATCCATCTTTGGTTTCAGCCGGCAGGCGGCTGCCCCGGACCAATACGGCTTTGTGTGCTTCAAACCGGCCCCGGCGCTCCTCGTAGTATACAAGCGTCTCTTCGTCCGGGTTGATTATGACTTTTCCTGTGGTGCCATCGACAATAATAATATCATCGGTCTGAATAATATCGGTTGCATTATCAAGGCCCAGTACCGCGGGGATCCCGAGACTTCTGGCAATTATGGTGGTATGCGATGTCTTTCCGCCGCGGTCGGTTATAAAACCCTTGATCCGCTCCAGTTGTATCTGGCTGGTCTGGGCCGGGCTCAGATCGGAGGCTACCAGGATAACCCGCTTGTCAATCTCGGCGATATTCACCGATTCCACACCCGCGAGTTTTGCCATAATGCGGTTGGCGACGTGCATGATGTCGCCCTTCCGCTCTTTTAAATAATCATCGGTAATATTCTGGAACATGACCTTTATATCCGAAATCACCGTTTTAAGTGCCCATTCGGCATTGACATACTGTTTTTCGATAGTCTCTATGGCCCGGCCATAGAGCATCTTATCCTCCAGAAGGGCCACATGGGTTTCCAGGATATAAGAACTCTGATGCAATTCTTCAGGGGTATTACTGATTATTTCCAGCAATTCATCCCGGGTATCTTTGACCGCCGCCTTGAAACGGATAATTTCATCCGCCAGTGCATCAGCGTGGATAAAATATTTTTCAACAATATCAACCCCTTCCGTATCTACAAGGTATGCCTTGCCTATACAGATTCCAGGAGCACCGCTTATTCCTTCCAGCGTTATTTGTTTTTTAGCCATATCAGTAACCTGAATCTATTCTCTAAACCCCTGTTTAACAAGCTCTTCAATCTCATTTAAAATATTGAGATCCGCCGGCTCCTCAATTTCTATTGAAATTTTGGAACCTTTGGCGCAGGCAAGGGTGAGAATATCAATCACACTGGCGGCATCCGCCCTTTCCCCTTCCCTTTTGATCCACACGTTTGATCGGGCGTTTTTTACAATTGCAGCAATTTTTCCGGCGGATCGGGCATGCAGACCCAACTCATTTACAATTGTTACATTTCTTGAAATCAATTCCACCCGGCTTCCCATTCTTTGTATAATTAAATTTATCTGGCTTTTATCAATCAACTTTCATGGTGTCAATCTGAAATCATTGACCAAACAACAAACTGCTGATATGGTTCTATTTCTATTTTAAATATAATTCATTCGTGATGAGTGCACGGTCAGAGTAATAGCACTGACAGCACTATCCCATCAACCTGCGTATGATTCGATCATGCGCTGTGCAAAAACACAGGAGGGATGCCATGTCGAAAAAAATCTTAATTTTCGGAAAAAATACATGACCTTATACCAATGCGGCTCGTGAAGCCTATGCGCAAGAGGGTAAAAGCGTGACCTACATGGATGTCCTGGCCGATACCGCCAAATTGGACAATATGCTGAAATATTCAGGAGGAACCCGTAAGGTGCCTGTAATCGTAGATCAGGACGATGTTATGATCGGGTTCAAGGGAAAAAGCTGAGGAGTATAACAGGTCGGCTGGAAGCCGGTCAAAAAAATCGCCGATATTAACTTTTAGCGGTTAGCCTTTAGCTTAAAAAAATCAAACAGATAACACTATTTAACTAAGAGCTGATGGCTTGTTCACAAATCTTCACATAGCAAAATAAGTTGAACCTATTGCCAGTATTGAAAAAAATACTTTTCGTTCAAACACTGCTACTTATCCAAACCTATAGCCCCGGCATCTGAACTTCGAGCCTGAACACTATACACAGGAGATATATGGAAAAACAATATTTAATTGACGACTTCAAACTGAACGAATCATGGCGACTGTTTAAAATCATGGGAGAGTTTGTTGACGGAGTGGAGTCTCTGCATGATCTGGGTCCGGCCGTGAGTATTTTCGGGTCCGCCCGTATTGCCCCGAATACATCCTGTTATAAAAAAACAGAAAAAATAGCAGCGCTGTTTGCAAAAAATAATTTTGCCGTAGTTACCGGTGGCGGTGGCGGTGTGATGGAAGCTGCCAACAAAGGCGCAGCCGAAGCAGGGGGAACATCCGTCGGGCTTAATATCCACCTTCCTTTTGAGCAGAAACCAAATCCCTTTGCCAACATAACGATGGAATTCAAGTATTTTTTTATCCGCAAAGTCATGTTTATCAAATATGCTTCAGCATATGTGGTGATGCCCGGTGGTTTCGGCACGATGGATGAACTATTTGAAGTCCTGACCCTGATACAGACCCGGCGTATAAAACAGTTTCCGGTAATTCTTGTGGGCTCTGATTACTGGACGGGACTGCTTGACTGGATTAAAAGCCGTCTTCTGGCCGAACAGAGTATATCTCCTGAAAACCTTGATCTCTTCCAAATCATGGACGATCCCGAAGAGATTGTCCGCACCATCCAGAAGGTGGTCATTGTGTGAATGAAAAGGTGACGGTTGTAAGATACGTTGCCGGTCTCCGGTTGCCGGTTATCGGTTCACGGCAAAAAAGCAGTGACGGGATGCCAGATAGCTGACAGCTGATAGCCTAACCTGGCAAAGCTATAACCAAATTGAATAGTGAGAAGTGAGAAGTCTTTTGGTGGGCACAGCCCACCCTACGATACTTCCACAATTCATAAAATCGGCTGAGTGAAACGACTCCGAATTCATCATTGTCTTTGACATGTTTTTTTTGACATAAAAAAACACGAATCTCAGAATTTCGTTACTTAAGAATAAAACTGTGACCCGGCAACCGCAACCCCTTTTTCACTCTCCACCCATATCCCACCACCGAGTCCTCATCATTTACATATAAATATCCTTTTGCTGCTCTCTGATCACTTTTTTGTTAAACTTACCAACACTGGTTTTGGGAATCTCGTCAACAAAAAGCACTGCTTCGGGAAGCTGCCATTTGGCAAATTTTTGGGCCAGGTGCGCCACAATATCGTCCCGGCTCACTTTGCCCGCATACTCCTCTCTCAACACCACCAGGGCCACCGGACGCTCCTCCCACTTGGGATGAGCAACTCCGGTCACAGCCGCTTCAAGCACCGATGGATGGGCCATAATTTCGTTTTCCATATCAACAGAGGAGATCCATTCACCACCGCTCTTGATCAAATCCTTGACCCGGTCGGTTATTTTAAGGTAGCCCTCCGCATCAATGGTGCCGGCATCACCGCTCTTCCAGAAACCATCGGCTGTAAACTGGTTTTCCGAACCGGGCGCATCATGGTATGATGCGGTGATCCAGGGCCCTCTGATCAAAATTTCACCGGCGGATTCTCCGTCACGGGGCTGTTCGTTGCCGAATGCATCCACGATCTTTACATCAAGCCCCACAACTACATAACCCTGCTTGCGCTTTAAGTCCCACTTTTCATCTTCGGACAATTTGCTCTCCAGCCAGGGTTTAATCCGGTTCACCGTGACCAGGGGCGTGGTTTCGGTGGCCCCGTAGGCATGCACGATTTCGGCCCCGGTCAACTCATCGAATCCCTTCATCATGGCCACGGGCGGCTCCGAGGCGCCGGAAAGCAGACGCGCTCCTTTAAGATCGGGTTTTTCATCCATGTTACGAATATATTCCAACACAGGCATGAAAATAGCCGGGGCACCGTCGGACACCGTCACTTTCTCCTTGACGAACATTTCTGCCAGGGGCCCCAGATTCTCCAGGGTGTATATGCCCGGCAGAACGATCTTGGAGCCGACCAGTGTGCTTGCCTGTGGCGTACCCCAGCCCAGGGCATGAAACATGGGCACTACCTGGAAAAACACATCATTCATGCTGATCTCGGCATTGCTGGCAATGGACATACTGTGCAGATAAACATTGCGGTGGGAGTAGTACACACCCTTGGGTTTGCCTGTGGTGCCTGTGGTGTAGCATGCCGCGTACGCGGATTTTTCATCCAGATTCGGCCAGTCGAATTCGGCATCGGCCCCGGCCAGGATCTCTTCATAGCTGTAGACCGGGTCCAGCCTGGTCTTGACATCCTTGATATCCTTTCCGGTAATAATAACATATCCCTTGACGTTCTCGCATAACGGCGCAACAGCCTCGGCAATGGGAAGGAGGGTTTCGTCCACGATAATATATTTAGCCCTGGCATGATTGATGACATAGCTCAGATCCGGCGGTGAAAGCCTCAGATTCAGCAGCAACATGACCGCACCGGTTCCGGGCACCCCGAAATAAATCTCATAGTTTTCAAATGTATTCCAAGCCAGTACGCCGATTCGATCTCCGACCTTTGCGCCTACCCTGGTAAGGGCGTTGGCCAATTTCCCCATGCGCTTATAAGAATCCGCATAAGTATAACGAAACATGGTTCCGTCCAGCTTCCTGCTGACGATTTCCTGGTTTCCGAAACTCAGGGATGCCTGCTTGATAATGTTGGTAACATTTAACTGGTAATCATTCTGAGATGTAGATGGAAAGCCTTGAACAATGGTATTCATAATTGTTTCTCCTTTGTTGAGGTTGCCAATAATAAATAATGATCAATTATTTTAAATGAATTTCGTACATAATATATGTTAACTATTATTATTTTTATTTTTTGTCAACAATCATCGTGCCCGGCATTGCCCGGCCTTTGACAGGATCAGGCTGAAAACACAAACAGACCGCCTTCCTTCACCGATTTACGCTTTTTTTAAAACGACATCATGAAAAAATCATCACCTGCGAAATCGTATATGCAAAAGGTTGCTAATCATAAAGGCCATCTGCTATACTGCCTGCATGAGTGCTGAACCGACATATGATGAACTGCGACACATGGTCGATTCATTAAGCCGTCGATCCGAAAAACTGGCCCGGGCGGAAAAGGCGGTCCAGCAGCAGAACAGATATCTGACGATTTTGCATGAAACATCTCTGGGCCTTATCAATAAGCTGGACAAAACCCAGTTGTTGGAAACCATCTTGAAAAGTGCCTCGGCCCTGGCTCGTACCGATCATGTTTTCATTTATTTAAAAGATAAAAAATCAGACGACGGCCACATCCGGATTTGTCAGGGCACGGGCTTTTTCAAACAACAGGTGGGCCGCCGGACACGATTTGGCGAAGGGATAGGCGGCACGGTCTGGCAAACGGGCAGGCCGATATTGATCAATGATTACGAAACTTGGGAAAACCGCATCCCCGACCCTGATTTAAACGACCTGCACTGCGTGATGGGCATCCCTCTGGATGCTGGTCAAAGCATCAGGGGAATCATGGGCCTGGCACATATCAAGCCGGAAAAACGATTCGATCAGGATGACGTTATGATTCTTTCCCGTTTGGCTACCCTGGCCCTGCTTGCCCTGGAAAAGGCGGAATTATACGCAAATGCCCGCCGGGAACTGGAAGAACGAAGAAAAGCCGAAGCCCTTATCCGCGAAAGTGAACAACGCTACCTTAACCTGCTGGAATCATCTCCCGATCCGATTGTAGTATACAATATGGAAGGAGTAGCCACTTATGTCAATCCCGCCTTTGAACAAACCTTTGGATTAACACGTGATGAGCTTCTCGGTAAACATGTCGATTTTGTTCCTCCCGAGGCCTGGCCGGAAACCAAGGCAGCCATAGATGCCATGCTCAACGGTAAAAAAATCAATCTATTCGAGACTCGGAGATTTACCAAAGACGGCCGTCTGCTTGATGTGCAAATCAGCTCCACTCTCTACCTGGATCAATCCGGGAAGCCATCAGGCAACATCGTTACATTACGGGATATCAGCTCTCGAAAAATCGCGGAAAGGGTTCTATACAATTATCAAAACCAGTTGGAAGAACTGGTGGAAGAGCGCACCGGGGAACTTGGCCGGGCCAACAGTAAACTGGGTATTGAAATCGAGGAACGTAAACGGGCTGAAAAAGCCCTGCGGCAACGCGAAAAGGAACAGCAGGCCCAGGCCCAACACCTGGAGGAGGTCAATACCGCTCTAAAAGTCCTGATCAAGCAAAGGGAAATAGACAAAACCGAATTGCAGGAAAATGTATTATCCAACGTAAAAGAACTGGTCACCCCATATTTGAACAAAATTAAAAAAGCCCGCCTAGGCACCCGCCACTTAACCATGCTCAGCATTCTTGAATCCAACCTGGACAATATTGTCTCACCGTTTATCAATAAACTCTCGACAAAATACTTTAATTTCACTCCGACTGAAATTAAGGTCGCCAATCTTATTAAAGAAGGCCACACTAATAAAGAAATTGCGGAAGTATTGCTTATCTCGAAAAATACGGTACTGTTTCATCGTCATAATATCCGCACTAAGTTAAAAATTAAAAACACCCGTACCAATCTGCGATCGCGGCTCTTGAGTTTTGATCAGTAGTGGTTTATCCCTACTATTTTACCGCTATTTTAACAACTTGACAAGTTGAGTAAAAATGTTTTTAATTAAATCAAGTCGGGGACAACTCAAAAATGAAATAACTTCTCGATCTCTGATAATTAAATGATGAATGCCGATTTGTTCGATCTAAGTTTGCAAAACAACAAAATTAAAACCGATTTATTTCGAACAACTGAAAAAATAAAAAATTTCCTTGACTATAATGAAAAAATAGTACAAATTTGCTTATTATCTGAATGAAATTCATTTTTTCTATTTTTTTAATTGTATAAATTTTATTCAAAAGTCAATAATATCATTTACTTGACAACTATTTAAAAATAAAACTTATGGAACCTCTCAATGTCAAAAACATTACGCTTTCATTTGGCGGGCTGAACGCTCTTTCAAGGGTCAGTATGGCCATTGAACCCGGACTTATCACATCGATTATCGGGCCCAATGGAGCAGGAAAAACCAGCCTATTAAACTGCATATCCGGTTTTTATCATCCCACGAAAGGAGAAATATTCTACGGCGAAAAAAACCTTACCCACTCATCACCGCATCAGGTAACTAAAATGGGCATTGCCAGAGCTTTCCAGAACCTGGAACTGTTTGGCGGCCTTTCAGTGCTGGACAACCTGCTGCTGGCACGGCACACCAACCTTAAATATAGTTTCCTCCACGCTGCTTTATACTTCGGAAAAGCCTCAAGGCTTGAAGCTGAAAACAGGGCATATGTGGAAAATGTGATCGACTTCATGGAACTGGAACCATACCGCAAGAGTATTGTAGGCAATCTCAGCTACGGTATTCAAAAACGGGTTGAGGTTGCACGGGCACTTACACTGGACCCTGAACTGCTGCTTCTGGATGAGCCCATGGCCGGAATGAATATAGAGGAAAAGGAAGACATCGTCCGGTTCACCATGGATATAAAACAGGATCGCGAAACCACGATTATACTGGTGGAACATGACCTGGGTGTTGTAATGGATATTTCAGATCAAATCTATGTTCTGGATTTCGGCCGGGTGATCGGTTCAGGCACACCGGAGGAAGTGGCTTCAAATCCAAAAGTAATAGAAGCCTACATCGGAGAAGATTAATTGGATAACGACATCAAAAAACATCTAACAGGACTCAGCATACCGCAGTTACTGCGATGGCGGGTACAAAATACAGGTGATAAGGTCGCGCTGCGGGAAAAAGATTTTGGATGCTGGAACAGCTACACCTGGAGCCAGTATTACGACCATGTCCGGAAAGTCGGATTGGGCCTTTCCAAAATTGAAGTAAAAAAGAATGATATCATCGCCCTGATCGGGGACAATATTCCTGAAATGCTTTTCATGGCTCTTGGCGCACAGTCCATCGGTGCAATTTCAGCAGGCATCTATCAGACAACCATGCCTGATGAAATAGCCCAGTTGCTCGCATACATGAAGGTTGCCGTGGTCTTTTGCAATGATCAGGAGCAGGTTGACAAAATTGTCGAAATAAGGGAGCAGGTTCCGTTTGTTAAGAAAGTGATTTACGAAGATCCCAGGGGCATGCGTGATTACAAAACAGATGACTGGTTCATGTATATCGAGGATCTTTACGAAATCGGGGAAAATATCCACCTGGAAAAACCGGATCTTTTTGAATCATTTGTAGATCAGGGCAAACCCGAGGATACGTGCCACCTCTGTCTCACATCTGGAACAACCGGTCTTCCCAAGGGCACCATGCTCACCCATAAAAATTATATCAGCATGGGCCTTCAGATTACAGAGGTTGATACCCTTGAGGACACGGACGAATATGTTTCGTTTCTTCCCTTTGCCTGGATCGGCGAACAGATGAACTCATTCGGTATTGCCATGGCCACAGGGATCACCATCAACTTTCCCGAATCGGTGGAAACGGCCATGGAGGATTTAAAAGAGATCGGCCCACATTTCATGTTCGGCGCGCCGAGGATTTATGAGACCATAAGATCCCAGATATGGCTTAAAATCGATGAGTCTTACTGGCTTAACCGGATGCTATACAACTACTTTATCAAAATCGGCGAAAAATCGGCGACCTATCGCATGACCGGGAAAAAAATGCCGGCCGGCTTGAGATTCAAGTCATGGCTCGGATATCAAATAATATTCAGGCCTCTTATCAACCAGATCGGCCTGTTGCGCCTTCGGCGCGCTTATACAGGCGGAGCGGCTCTCGGGCCGGAGCTGTTTACCTTTTATCAGGCCATCGGAGTCAACCTGAAACAGATTTACGGCCAGACGGAAATCGTGGGAATTGCCTACATGCACCGGGACGGAGATGTGAGGCCGGATACGGTGGGCAAACCCCTTCCAGACACCCGGTGCAAAATTTCCAAGGAAGGTGAAATTCTTTCAAAATCCCCCTGTGTGACACCCGGATATTTTGAAATGCCGGAAAAAACAAAGGAACTGCTTGAAGGCGGCTGGCTCCATTCCGGGGATGCGGGTTATATCGACGAACACGGGCACCTTATTGTAATAGACCGCCTGTCGGACGTAATGCATAACAACAGGGATGAAATGTTCTCCCCCATGTTCCTCGAAAACAAACTTAAATTCAGCCCCTACATAAAGGAAGCTGTAATATTCGGTAACAAAAGGGACTACGTCGCATCCCTTATAAACATAGACCCGATTGTTGTTGGTAAATGGGCCGAAGACAGAGGAATCTCCTATACAACCTACATGGACCTGTCGGCCAAGCCGGAAGTGGCCGAACTTATTTACGATCAGGTTAAAGAGATAAACGAAAGGGTTGAAAAGGAGCATTTCAAGATCAAGCGTTTTGCCCTGCTTTACAAACTTCTGGATATGGATGACGATGAACTGACAAAAACCGGTAAAATCCGCAGAAAGTTTGTTCGTGAAAAATACCAGAATCTCTATGACGCATTATATGATGAAAGCATAAAGGAAAAAGAGGTGGAGGCAATGTTTCAGTACCAGGACGGCCAGTCAACGGCTGTTAAAACTAAAATTTCCTTTTATACGATGGAAGGGGTCTGATGAGTTATTTTTTCCAACTTGTGGTCAGCGGTATTGTGGTAGGTTCCATATACGCACTGGCAGCACTTGGATTTGTGCTGATCTACAAATCCAGCAAGGTGCTTAACATCGCACACGGACAAATCATCGCCTCCGGTGCTTTTATTGCCTATGCCCTTACCGGGTGGGTGGGGATTCCGATCTATCTGTCTTTTTTCCTTAGTCTTGCGATTACTTTTTTCCTGGCTATGAGCGTGGAGAGGATTTTTTTACGCCGCCTGATCGGAGAACCCATCATCTCGGTCATCATGGTCACCATCGGGCTGATGTCAATCCTAGACGGTCTGATTTTTCTGACGCCATTTGGATCTGTAAATTTTTCTTTCCCACAATTTTTACCTGCCGAACTGATTGCCTTTGGAGGAGTGTCCATTTCATGGACCCAGCTTGTGGGTGTTCTGGTTACAGCCGTTATGATTGGGGGCTTTTCACTATTTTTCAAAAAATCAACCGTGGGAATATCCATGCGGGCGGTATCGGATGACCAGTTTGCCTCAATGTCCGTGGGCATCTCCGTTCCCAGGGTATTCGGCCTTGCCTGGGCCACTGCCGGATTGAGTGCTGCTGCAGCCGGCTGTATCATCGGCAATATCACCGGCCTTAATTTTGAAACTCTTCAGGCGTTCGGCATTGCTGTTTTTCCGGTTGTCATATTAGGAGGGTTGGATTCAATCCTGGGCGCTGTGGTGGCCGGCATCATCATGGGGCTGATTCAGCAGTTCGCAAGCGGATATCTGGACGGCAATTTTGGCCTTAACGGCACCGCTGAAGTGCTGCCTTATATTATTTTACTGGTTATACTGCTCTTTAAGCCACATGGACTCTTTGGTATACATGAAATTGAACGGGTATAAATTATGGCAACAAATAGATGGTTAGCAACCGGTAATTACTTTACCTCATATAAAGACGAACAAAGAATTTATTTCACGCACCTGGACCGGACCATATTTTCAGTTTTTCTTACATTGTTTTTTGTATGGCCGTTCTTTTTTTCCCTGAGCAACAAATACATGCTGGTCATTGATAATATTCTCATTGCAGTGGTTGCGGTACTCGGCCTTAACCTTGTGACCGGCTTTGCAGGGTTAATTTCCATCGGCCACGCAGCCTTTGTGGGTATTGGCGCATATACAATTGCATCTTTTTGCAGGGTTATCGGGGACTCTCATATTATATTGACCCATGCCTGGCCCCTGCTGATCCTGGTAGCCGGATTTGTGGGAGCAATCTTCGGCGCCATTGTCGGCCTTCCGGCAATGCGGCTGAAGCATCTTTACCTTGCCATCGCCACCCTCTCTTTTCAGATGATTTTTACCTGGACCATTAATTTTATGAATTTTTTTGACCAGGGGCAGACGATTTCCGTGGGCAGGGTGTTCTGGATCACCGGCAAAGTGGCCAGAAAAGAGCATTACCTGTTCTGGTATTATGTCATTCTTGTGGTGATCGTCCTTTGCGGATTTATGATGAGAAACCTCTTGCGCACACGCTACGGCAGATGTTTGAGTGCGGTGCGCGACAATGACAGGGCTGCGGATGCAATGGGCATGCACCCCGGTCTTACAAAGGTTTACGCCTTTGCCCTGGCCGGCTTTTTTGCGGGCGTGGCCGGTGCTCTTCACGCGTATGTGTACAGAGGGGTCGGCATTGAATCCTTTTCTCTACATGAGTCGATCATGTATCTTGCCATGGCTATCGTGGGCGGCCTCGGGACACTGAATGGGTCATTATGGGGACCGGCAGCCATAATGACCCTGGATCTTCAGGTGGAAACCCTTGCTGAAAAGGCGGGGCATCTGCTTTCATCAAACATGAACCTTGCCACCGCATTAAAACCATTTACATTCGGCATGGTCATTGTGCTGTTTCTGATGTTTGAGCCAAGGGGAATCGCCAACTGGTGGCGCATTGCCCGATCCTATACCAAATTGTGGCCGTTTCGTTACTGACACCATTTGCCAACACCAAACTGAAATGCGTTAATATATAAATTGCTTAGACATTTTACATATTATTTTGTTTTGTGTGAGTAAAAGAAGCCTGACTTCCAAACCTATAATTAACAACCAAATCAAGGGGGAAACATGAAAAACAAAAAAATGATGATGATCAAAATTTTACTTTCTTTTATCGTAGTGTTCACATTCGCTTTTCAGGCTCAGGCGGGAGAAGTGTACAAACTGGCGTTGTCGCTTGCCATTACCGGGCCAACTTCAGATGCCGGTAGCCCATATTCCATGGGTGTCGAAGATTATTTCAAATATGTCAATGACATGAAACTTCTTGGAAATGACAAAATTGATTGTACAATAAGGGATGATCAGTATAAATCGGCCGTAACAAAGCGAAATTTTGAAGATTTCTTAGATCAGGGCATTGTTTTTTATCTCAACTACTCAACGGGCAGCACCCTGGCACTGAAAAAAGATTTTGAAGAAGAGCAGATGCCGGTAATTCCGGCTTCATTTCATGCCGGTAACCTGATTGATTCAAACTACATCTTTCTGCCCATTGCCTCCTATTCGGCCCAAGCCATCGGCCTGGCAGAATATATCGTAAAAAATCACAAAGGAGGTACCCCTAAAGTGGCGATGTTTATCCATCCGTCCGCATTTGGCAGAGGACCTGTTTCAGACGTGGAAAAATCAGTCAAGGCAGGACTTGACATGGAGATCGTCGAAATTGTCGAGCATGGCAAAGATCTGGATAACACTGCCATGCTCAAACGACTTGGCAGTAAGGGTGTCCAGTATGTCATCAGCCAGACGATTCAGTCCCCGGTGGCCACCATGATCAAAGATGCCGCCCGCCTGGGCATTGTCGCCAAAACCTTTGGTGAAAAGGGAAAGATAACTTTTATGGGATGTCACTACACCGGAGGCAATGATCTGGTGGCACTGGCCGGCCCTGCTTCTGAGAATTACTATTGGACAACTTCTTACATTGTTACATCCGAGCCGGGTGTGGGAACGGATGCACAACTTGCGCTGGCCAAAAAGTATGGCCGGGATGACAAAACAGCCAATTCTCACAATTACGCCAACGGCGTAATGGTGGCCCAGGTGGCAGCAGAAGTGATTCTGCGTGCAAAGGCAAAGGGCAATAAAATCACAAAAGAAATTCTTTATGAAGAACTCCAGCAGATGAACGGCATAAACGCTTTTTATCCTGTAACAACTGTCGGGCCGGTCACCTATTCAAAAACCGACCATGCCGGTGTTGATACCCTGCAGTTGTACGCGGTGAAAAACGGCGCTTTTAAATCCGTAGGCGCTCCGTTTATCCCTGAGTATACGGGAAAAATCAAATAGTATCCAACCTAAATGCTATTAAAATAGATTCAGCCTGCAATGGTTACCCCTGTATCCCGGCCGTGACATTGGCCGGCGGTACAGGGGGGCATGCAAACAAACTGAAAATTACTTACCCAATTTTCAAGGATCTTAAGAAAAAGTCGTCCTATGGATAAAAAAGAAACAGAAAATCTGCTTGAAGTTAACAATATTGAAGTGGTCTATAATGACATTATCCAGGTCCTTCGAGGTGTCAGCCTCAATGTGAAAGAAGGCGGCATTGTGTCCCTGTTAGGGACCAACGGAGCAGGAAAAACCACAACCCTGCGGGCGATCAGCGGTTTGCTGAAGCCGGAAAACGGATTTATCCGTGATGGTTATATCAAATTTATCGGAAATGATATTACCAATGTTCTCGGGACAAGTGTAGTACGGCTCGGTGCGGTTATGGTTCCTGAAGGACGCCGTGTCTTCAAGCATCTTACAGTAAACGAAAACATCAGAGTCGGTTCCATTACCCGTAAGGACGGGATTGGAAATATCCGTTCCGACAATGATTTAATGTACGACCATTTTCCCAGGCTTTCTAAAATTACCAACCGGATGGCAGGCTATTGCTCAGGCGGGGAACAGCAGATGATTGCCATAGCCAGGGCACTGATGGCAAAACCTAAAATGCTAATGCTGGACGAACCATCCCTGGGACTTGCACCGCTTCTGGTAAAAGAAATATTTGATAATATTAAAACCATAAACAAAGAAATGAATACAACCATTCTAGTTGTGGAACAAAATGCTAAAATTGCCCTTGAAGTTTCCGACTATGCCTACATCATGGAATCAGGAAAAATTGTTCTTGAAGGTCCATCAGGAGAGCTAAAGGACAATCCGGATGTCAAGGAATTTTACATGGGTATTACTCAGGGAGGCGGCAGAAAATCTTTTAAAAATGTCAAATCCTATAAAAGACGCAAGCGCTGGATGTAAAGTTGATCTATAGACCGTCACAAAAAGGCAGGGCTCAATGATTCAAGGACAGGGGAATCAAAACGGTCTTTTTAACATCCATCCGGTGAGTGTCTGCAACAAGAATGTCAATCATCCCGTGAAAGGACTCATTGATGAATATTCTAGTGGCGTACAACGGATCCGATGAGGCAAAAGCCGCTTTGGAACTGGCCAAAGATTATGCAAAAATACATGATTCCGTGGTTCACATCATCACATCCATGGAAGGCGGGCCCCGGGAAAAATTAAAAGCAATCAAAAAAAGTAAAGAGGACCTCAAATACGCCATGGAGCTTGTGAAAGCCAGCGGAATTGAATGTGAGGGTTATCAGACATCCCGCGGGCTCTCGCCTGGGGAAGATATTATCCGGTATGCCGAAGAATATGATATCAAACACATATTTGTAGGCATCGAAAAAAAATCCCGAACCCGAAAGCTATTGCTTGGCTCCACAGCGCAATATATAATTTTAAGAGCCTCCTGCCCGGTTACAACCATTCATTAATATTTTTATTTTGCATTCTGATGCATTAACGCCGATCGTCCCGAGCAAACCAGACGCTATCACAAACCGTTGACCGGAGGTTAATTTATGGGGCTTTACGATTTTACTTTTTATGATGTTGTCAACCGCAATGCCGGCTGCCATCCGAACCGGCCTGCCTGGTTTGAAGCGGAAGACAATTGCACTGTTACATTTTCAGCAGTAAAACGCCGGGTCGATTCCCTGGCCGCCGGCCTGATAAAATCCGGAGTAAAAAAGGGATCACGCATTGGCGTGGTGGGCAAGAACTGTCTTGAGTATTTTATCGTGTATGGGGCCGCCGCCGCCGCGGGCGCAATTGTCGTTCCGATTAACTGGCGCCTTTCCGCCGGTGAAATCGCTTTTAACCTGAATGACTGTGAACCGGTCTGTCTCTTTGTCGATTCTGAATTTGAGTCACTGATTCAGAAAATCCAGGGCAAACTTTCCTCTATTGACAAATATTATAACCTTCGATCCGGGCGGGGAGGCTTTGATGACTATGACGCATCGGCAAACGGAAATACAGCGACATCATTGCCGGAGGTTGCCTCTGATGACGGCTTCATCATCATCCACACCGCCGCGGTGGCCGGACGGCCCCGGGGCGCACTGCTGAGCCACCGGAACATCCTGTGTGCCGGCATGCAGTTAATGTATAGCTTTGGCTTGACCGCCGATGATGTGCATTTAAACCTGCTTCCGCTGTTTCATGTTGGAGGCCTGTTCATGGCCGCTCAAAGCTTTCAGGCCGGGGCACTGAATGTAAATATGCGCAAATTTGACGCTCAACAGGCGGTCCGACTGATCGCCGACAAACAGGTGTCCATATTTTTCAACTTTGCGCCGATATTGGACTCCGTTCTTAAAAAACAAGCGGAAACAGGACTTGATATCAGTTCCCTTAAAACGATTGTGGGGCTTGATACACCTGAAACCATCAAAAAATATCAAAATCTGACCAAAGGAACGTTTTTTAGTATATATGGCCAGACTGAAACCTCCTGCCTGGCCACTATAGGGCCGTTTAATGACCGCCCCGGTTCGGCCGGAAAACCGGCCCCCCTGGCCCGGGTTGTGATGCTGGATGATACCGATCAAATCGTGTCACAAGGTGAAATCGGAGAAATTGCCCTGCGAGGCCCCATGGTATTTAAGGGCTATTGGAAACTGGAAGAGGACACCGCACTGACATTTAGCAACAACTGGCATCACACCGGTGATCTTGGCCGATTTGATGAAGACGGTTTTTTATGGTATGAAGGCCGCAAAGCTGAAAAGGAATTGATCAAGCCCGGCGGCGAAAACGTCTACCCGGCGGAAGTAGAAAAAATAATTCTTGAACATCCGGCAATCGAACAAACGGTGGTATTCGGCATACCCGATCCCCAGTGGAAAGAAGGCATCAAAGCCGTCTGTATTCTGAAACCGGATCGCAGCCTTGATGCCGGCGACCTGATCGAATTTGTCGGATCACGCATTGCCCGTTTTAAAAAACCGCAATACGTGGAATTTACGGACAAACTGCCCCTCACCCCGGACGGCAGCATTGATCGAGCTAAAACAAAAGAATTATTTGGCGGTGAACAAGCCGGATAACATGATACCATCAAAGGAGTGTAAAAATGGTTAGAACTGAAATATCTCTTTTTTTAAAAAATGTTCCCGGCGAACTGGGAAAACTGGCAACACTTTTTTCCGAAGAAAAAGTAAATATCGACGCCCTTACCATTCAGGATGCATCCGCCTATGTTCAGCAGCTTTTCAGGGCCAGGGGAAAGTCGTTAAAAAGAATTGCTTCGGCCGCCAGTTACAATTCCATGAGCAAAGACTCATCCCAGTATGCGCTTATCCGAATGCTCACGGATAACACTGATAAAGCAGTGGATCTCTTATCTCAAAAAAATTATATTTTTGATATCGTACCGGTCATTGCCGTTCGCCTTGAGAACAGGCCTGGTGAACTGGCCAAAATGGCCACAAAATTCGGCGAAGAGGGCGTTAATATCAACTACGTGTATGGCTCCGTTTCATCCCCGGATGAAAAATGCCTGTTTGTATTCTGCCCTGAAGATATTAATCTGGCATCTAAAATCTTTTCTGATTAATCTACAGATTAAAATAGACAGAATTTCTTCAATTCTCACTATTCACTGTTCACTGTTCAATTCGATCATGGTTTGCGTTTATCCTTTAAAATATTGTTGGAAATCACGATCCTCTGAATTTCCGATGTTCCTTCATAAATAGTAAACACCCTGGCATCCCGGTAAAAACGCTCCACGGGATAGTCTTTTGTAAATCCGTACCCGCCGTGCATCTGCAGGGCTTTCGCCGTAACCCTGTTGACCATCTCCGACGCAAACAGCTTGGCCATGGAAGCCTGTGCCGTATAATTTTCACCCCGATCCTTCATTGCGGCAGCCGACAGCATCAACTGGCGGGCAGCTTCCAGCTCGGTAGCCATATCCGCAATGATCCAGCGCAACCCCTGAAACTTGGATATTTTTCGGCCGAACTGGGCCCTTCCCTTAGCATATTTTACCGCTGCATCCAGGGCCGCCCCGGCAACACCAACTGACTGGGCTGCAATTCCGATACGCCCGCCGTCCAGACCCTTCATGGCGATCTTGAACCCGTCACCGGGATCGCCCAGCATATTCCCTGCCGGAACCCTGCAATTTTCAAAAATAAGGTCTGCGGTATCAGAGGCACGAAGCCCCATTTTGTCCTCTATGCCTCCGACAATCAAACCAGGTGTCCCCTGTTCCACCATAAAAGCGCTGATGCCTTTATGTCGCATTGCTTCATCGGTTTTAGCTGTTACAATGATCAGGCCGGCATTTTTGCCGGTGGTCGTAAACCGCTTGGTTCCATTTAATATATATTCATCCCCGTCACGCACTGCCGTGGTGGACTGACTTACCGGATCAGAGCCGGCATGGGGCTCGGTCAGAGCAAAAGCACCGATCATTTTACCCATTGCAAGGGGCTTTAAATATTTTTCCTTTTGTTCCCGGGTAGCAAAATTCAATATGCTTTCACACACAATGGAATTGTGAACCGACATGACAACGGCGGTTGAAGCACACGAATAGGCGATTTCCGAAAGTGCCAGCACATATCCCACAGTGTCGGCCGCCGATCCATCAAACTCCAGCGGTACCATCATCCCCATCAAACCCAGATCCGACATTTTTTTTAAATTATCGGCAGGGAATTCCTTGGTGCGGTCCCGTTCCGCGGCCGTAGCCGCCACCACCTTGCGTGAAAACTCCCTTATCATATGCTGAATCATCTTTTGTTCATCAGTGAGATTGAACGCCATGCTTTTCTCCTTATAGGGCTTAAGGCCCGTAAATCACGACCAAAAATTCAGCGGTTTCCGCAGCCATATTACGCAGCTTGTGCTGGATGCCTGAGTTAAAATGCAATGACTCCCCCTCACTCAGGCTGTTGACATTATCTCCCACCACCACCTCGATTTTGCCTTTCAGCACATAAACAAATTCTTCACCTTCGTGCTGGTATCCAACGCCCGTGTGCTCTGAATTGCCTTCAACGGCAACCCGGAACGCCTTGAGATGTTTGTTTTCAGCACCCGGGGTCAGGGTGGTATAGGCATAGTTGTCGGTGCGCTGGTTATAAGCCTTGATGCGGCTTTGCAGTTTTGACTCCTGCTCTTTGAAAAGAATACCTGAATCGATCTGTAAAGCCCGTGAAATCCGCAGCAGGGTCCCAACCGGCGGCATAGCCTTACCGGCTTCAATCTCCTTGAGGTAGTCGATGGAACACCCGGTGTCATTGGCCAGATTGTCCAGGGTAATTTTTTTCTGGATCCGGAACTGTTTTATTTTTTTACCCACCGGAATAATCACATCCGCTTTTTTTTTTACCATGCTTCCCTCCCCCATCCTTATCTTAATATTCGTAAAATCCGCGTCCGGTCTTTCTGCCGAGCCAGCCGACTTCCACATATTTTTTCAACAGCGGGCAGGGCCTGTATTTTGAATCGCAAAAACCATCGTAAAGGGTTTCCATAATTGCCAGACAGGTATCCAGGCCAATCAAATCAGCAAGGGCCAGCGGTCCCATGGGATGATTCATGCCAAGCTTCATTACAGTGTCGATATCCTCGGCTTTTCCCACACCATGATACAGACAGTACACTGCTTCATTGATCATCGGCAGCAGGATACGATTGGCGATAAATCCCGGAAAATCATTGGCCTCGGCCGGCGTCTTACCGAATTTGACTGAAAGCTCCCATGTCGTATCAAATGTCTCGTCACTGGTTGCCAGTCCTTTTATCACCTCAATCAATTTCATCACCGGCACGGGATTCATGAAATGCATACCGATCACCTTGTCCGGACGCCCGGTCTGGTTTGCTATCCGCCCGATGGGAATCGAAGAGGTGTTGGTGGCCAGGATTGCCCCTTTTTTGCATATTCGATCCAGGTCTTTGAAAATCTGAAACTTAATGGACTCGTTTTCCGTGGCTGCCTCGACTACAAAATCCGCTGAAGCCATGTCGGCAAGTTCAACACTGGTTTTGATTCTTCCCAAAACAGCGAATTTTTCAGGTTCAGTCATCTTTCCCCTGTCTACACTGCGGGTCAAATTTTTTGTAATATTTCCAATGCCTTTTTCTACAAATTCGGTTTTTATATCATTCATGATCACGTCAAGCCCGCTCATGGCAGCGACCTGAGCAATACCATTTCCCATCTGCCCGGCGCCGATTACGCCGAATGTCTTTATTTCCATTTATTATCTCCTTTTTATCGTTTTCACGTTGCTTTTTTACAATAGACCGGACGACCACAAGGATCACCCCTGCGGCCATCAATTTTCATTTTACCGTTTCACCACCATGGCAACGGCTTCACCGCCCCCCAGACACAGTGACGCCAGTCCGGTTTTCCTGTCCTGCCGAATCATCTCATAAAGCAGGGTCACCAGAACCCGGCAGCCGCTGGCGCCGATGGGATGACCAAGGGCCACTGCCCCGCCATTGACATTCACAACTGCCGGATCCAGGCCAAGCTCATTTATAACTCCAACCGTGGAACCGCTGAACGCCTCATTTATTTCGTAAAGGTCAACATCTTTAAGGCCGATTCCTTCCTTTTTAAGGCATTTGGGAATTGCCCACAAAGGCGCCATCAAAACATATTTCATATCAATACCAAATGATGCCTGAGCCCCTATGGCGGCCATGGGACTTAGTCCCGATTCCTCGGCCTTGTCTCTGGCCATCACTACCACTGCCGCCGCTCCGTCACTGATTATGGACGCATTGCCGGCAGTGCCCAATCCTCCTTTTTTAAAGGCACCGGGCATCTTTGCCAGACGTTCGTAATCGGTTCTTCGGGGGCATTCATCGCGGTTGAACAGAACCGGGGCTCCCCTGCGTTGCGGAATTTCAACAGATACAATTTCCTCTTTGAATCGCCCTGATTCAACCGCATCAAGGGCACGGCGATAGGACTCGGCCGCATACCGATCCTGGTCTTCCCGGCTGACATCATATTTTTCGGAACAAAGCTCGTTTGAAATGCCCATGTGAAAATCATTGACAATATCCCACAATCCGTCATGGACCATATGATCCTCGATGATTCCCGGTCCCATGCGATACCCGGTCCTGGCTTTTTCCAGGTAATAGGGAGCCTTGCTCATGGATTCCATACCACCGGCAACCACCACATCCGCGTCACCGGTCTGAATTGCCTGAGCCGCAAGCATAACGGATTTCAAGGCTGAACCGCAGACCTTATTCACTGTAAGACATTCAACATTCCAGGGCATACCACCCAGAACAGCGGCCTGCCTGGCAGGATTCTGACCATATCCGCAAGGCAGCACCTGCCCCATAATCACTTCGTCAACCGCCTCTTTATTAATTCCGGACCGCTTTACGGCTTCATCAATCACAATACCGCCGAGTTTTGTAGCGCCCATGCTGCTCAAAGAGCCGTTAAATGCCCCCAGCGGAGTACGCACCGCACTTACGATTACTGCTTCCCGCATTTTACATATCTCCTTTTTTCCCATTGCGTTTTAAAACACTACATATTACGACGATACCGGCCGCCGACATCATACAGGGCCTGTGTAATCTGGCCGAGGCTGCAGCAGCGTACCGTATCCATAAGCTCTCCGAAAATATTTTCACCGGATAAAACCGTTTTTTGAAGTTTTTCCAGGGCTTCCGGTGCCTTTTTTTCGTTGCGCCTCCTGAACCCGGCAAGGCGCTTGAGCTGGGACTGTTTTTCTTCTTCGGTGGAACGGGACAACTCCAGGCAAGACATGGTCTCGTCGAAATTCAACCCGCCGGCATCCGGGTCACGAAATGTATTGACTCCGACAATAGGCAATTTTCCGGTATGTTTCAAAACCTCGTAATAAATGGATTCATCCTGAATCTGCCCGCGCTGATAACCTGTTTCCATGGCACCCAGTACTCCGCCCCGCTCGGCGATACGGTCGAACTCGGTAAGGACCGCCTCCTCCACCAGATCAGTCAGCTCTTCAACGATAAAACTGCCCTGCAGGGGATTTTCGTTTTTGGCCAGACCCCATTCGCGGTTAATAATCAGTTGAATGGCCAGTGCCCGTCGAACCGACTCCTCGCTGGGGGTAGTAATGGCTTCATCAAATGCATTGGTATGCAGGCTGTTGCAGTCATCGTAAATGGCGCACAGGGCCTGAAGCGTAGTCCGGATATCATTGAACTGGATATCCTGGCTGTGCAGACTTCGCCCGGATGTCTGGATATGATACTTGAGCATCTGGGACCGCGGAGAAGCTCCATATTTATCCCGCATGGCTACCGACCAGATACGCCTGGCCACACGGCCGATTACGGTATATTCCGGATCCATGCCGTTTGAAAAAAAATAGGACAAATTGGGTGCAAACCGGTCGATATCCATTCCCCGGGAAAGATAATACTCCACATAGGTAAACCCGTTGGAAAGCGTCAATGCCAGTTGGGTGATAGGATTAGCACCGGCCTCTGCGATATGATATCCGGAAATGGAAACCGAATAAAAATTTCGTACATCCTTGTCAATAAAAAACTGTTGAATGTCCCCCATCATTTTCAGGGCGAACTCGATGGAAAAGATACAGGTGTTCTGCCCCTGATCCTCCTTTAGAATATCAGCCTGGATCGTTCCCCGAACGCTTTTCAAAACAATGTCGCGAATCTCGCAATACTTTGCATCGGTCGGTTTGGTCCCGCTTTCAGCAAGGTATTTATCAACCTGCTGATCGATGGCCGTATTTAAAAACATCGCCAGCATGATCGGAGCCGGACCGTTTATGGTCATTGAAACCGATGTATTGGGCGCGCACAGGTCAAAGCCGTCATACAATACCTTGACATCATCCAGAGTGCAGATACTGACCCCCGAGTTGCCTATTTTACCGTAGATATCGGGCCTTACTTCAGGATCATAACCATAAAGAGTCACTGAATCAAAAGCTGTAGACAGCCGCTTGGCCTCGTAGTTGGAAGAAAGAAGTTTAAAACGTTGATTTGTTTTAAATGCATCTCCTTCGCCGGCAAACATGCGGGTAGGCTCCTCATCTTCACGTTTCAACGGAAAAACACCGCCTGTAAAAGGAAAGTGGCCCGGCAGATTTTCCCGTCGCATCCAGCGATAATTCTCTCCCGGATCAGTGAATTTGGGCAGCGCAATCTTGGGAATCTTCTGATGAGACAGTGATTCACTGTACAAGGGCACTTTTATCTCCTGGTCCCGTACATTGTAAACCAGTTCATCGCGGGCATATATATCCCGCACCTGATCCCACTGCTCCAGGAGTTTGACTGTTTCCACGGCAAGGTGGTTTTCAGATGCGGCCAGTTCCTTTTCCAGAGACTCGATTCCGATAGCGGAATCATCTTCGGACAGGCCCTTTTGCAAAGCAGCGATACTTTCCCGCAGGTGCCATATACGCCGCACCACCGATGCCTGTTTTTCCGTGTCATGGTGATAATCTCTGACCGTTTTGGCTATCTCCGCCAGATACCGGGTCCGGTCAGGAGGAATAATAATGGTCTTGGAACTTGAAGTTTTGACATTGACCCTTTGGAGGTTGGATTCGAATTTCACTCCCGTATTTTCGGCAATGGCGTCCAGAAGAGCGTGATACAGCCCGGTCACGCCGTCATCATTGAATTTTGATGCAATTGTACCGAATACCGGCATCTCTTCGACCGATTTTTCCCACTGACTGCTATTGCGCTGGACCTGTTTGCGGACATCCCGAACCGCATCTTCACCGCCACGCTTTTCATACTTGTTCACAACAATCAGATCGGCGTAATCCAGCATGTCTATCTTTTCCAGCTGTGAAGCCGCACCGAACTCACTGGTCATCACATACATGGCGACATCCACCATATCGGTAATTTTAGAATCCCCCTGGCCGATACCCGCAGTTTCGGCAATCACCAGATCATAACCCGCCGCCTTGACCACATTTATCGCATCCGCAAGGGCTTCTGTGACTTCCGCATTTGATTGTCTTGTGGCAAAAGACCGCATATACACCCGTGGATTCATGATGGCATTCATCCGGATGCGGTCCCCCAGAAGGGCTCCTCCGGTTTTGCGGCGTGAGGGGTCACTGCATAAAATGGCTACATTCGCATCTTTCAAGTCGTGCAGCAGACGCAGGATCAACTCATCGGTCAATGATGATTTCCCTGCACCGCCGGTACCTGTAATACCGATTACCGGAACACGCCTGTCTTTAATTTTCCTTTTCAGAGAAGATTGAAGCCCGGCCAGACGGTCGTTGTCTTTTGCCCTGGCAAGTTCCACGGCGGTAATCATATTGGCTACCGCATATTTATTGTCCGGCCGCAGACGATCAACTTCAAACCCGGTGTTGCCAACGGTTGAAAACTCCTCACCGGACCGGTTATGTCCCAGATGAATCACTTCCACACCGGTATCCTGCAATAACCTGCGAATAATATTAATGGAAGCATCATGACCGTCAAAAAGAGATGTGGCGGTCACCACCCGGATATTATTCTTCGGTTTATATTTATTCACATCAGAGCCCATATCCTCTCCTTTGCCCTGCTTACACCAGGCTTTTATATGAATTATTTATTATTCGGCATGCCGCCGATTGAGAATAAATTCGGTTTGAAGTTCTATGTAATCCTCAATACTGTAATGACGCGCCAGAAACCAGCGCCTGAAAGTCCACATATGCCCCATTACGGATATATTGTGAGCCACCATTTCCAGGGATCGCTCAGTGAGCCAGGGCAGATCTCCATTGGCAATAAGGTGGGCCAGGGCATCCATGAAAATTCCAGTGATTCGCACTTCATTTTCCAGGACATGCTTACGCCATTGAAGAGGAAGAGACTGGGTTTCCTGATAAATCAAAAGAATATGATCGCTCATGCGATGGCATACCAGAAAATATTCGCGAATAACTTCAGTCAACGCGCTTTTACCGCTTTTAGCCCTGTTTAATGCTTCGGTTACCGCACGCTCGACTTCAGCATGGATGGCATCACAGACCAGGTATAATACATCCTCCTTGGAGCCCACATATTCGTATAAAGATCCTATGGAAAACCCCGCTGCCAGGGCAATCTGCCGGGTAGTTGTCTTGTGAAACCCTTTTTCAACAAACAGCCCGACTGCCGCATCAACGATCTGCCGGCGTCTCTTTTCAACCAGATCAGGATTTTTGATGTGGGTAGGCACATCCTTTATTCCACCCTGCTTTGAATTCATGTTCATCATGTTGGAGCCGTAAAGTTAACCCTGATATGAATCGGAAGTATTATAATGCTAAAATTATGAACGAGCGCTCAGTCAGTATTTATAACGCTGCGATTGTCCGATTGTCAAGTTTTTTTAAAACAAACAATCGATAGGTTTTGAATTTTTGGAAGTTTTCTTCATTACGTCTTTGGGAATATTTGTAGTTCATTTTCCCCAATTTTTTTCTAAATGTATATTTTAATAATCTGTACAAAACTTTATACCTGCTCGAAAGAAACGCATCGAGAGTTTTGCTGAAAGGAATAGCCCGGTTAACTAAGATATCGTTCAGAAGCTTCAGATTAGGGCTTAAATTTTTCGTCACGTCTAAATCAGTATGAATTGTGTAGCCATTTCTTTTTACGGTTTCATAAAACTTACCTATTGAATGCCCCCCTCCCATTGGGGATTTCCCTGTCACGCCGTCTCTTTTAAAAAAATCAAAGATGATAACTGTTCCGGTTTCAGATAAAATCAGATTAAATATATCAAAGGCCTTTTGCATATTAACGTATTGAAAACTCTCGCTAAAAAATACATTCCGATATTTTTCACTCAAATATGCAATTGGAAAATCCTCAAGATTACATTCATAAATCTCACCTCTGGTTTTATCTTTATACGGCTGGGTGTTTTTTCTGGCCTTTTGTGCCATCCAACTAGATGGGACGAGTCCGTCGACTCTATATCCCAACTTTAGAAGCTTCTTAGTTGTTATTCCAATCCCACAACCAATATCCAATATCTTGCATTTCTTATCGGCATTGATAGCTTCCTCAATATATTTAAATAAAAATAAAGTATGTTTATTCTGCGCCTCAAAAAAATTCTCGACTGATGGAATTTCCCCCTCTTCCCAGAATCCATAATGTAAATCTTGCACTTGAAAAAGCTGCTGTGCTGCGACTAATCCAAACTCTTTACTATCCATCGAACCCCCCCCATATCAATCTTCAAATCAATGCAATTCATACTTGACAAGACGACCGTCAAGTCCCCCGGCCCTGATGGGCTTTTTCCATGATGCTTTCAGGCCGACCTTTTTAATATATGCCCGGTCTCCAAAATAGATATATGCGTTTGAACCAGAGCATTTCTGTTTTAGAAAATCCCCCAGATCCTTATAAAATGCGTCAAGATCCTCACCTGCCCCCATGCGAATGCCATAAGGCGGATTGGCGACAATAACGTGCTTTTCAAAGGCAGGCAGCGCCCGAAAATCAGATTTTTCAATTTTTACATTTTTTCCGTGATGCAGTCCCATGATGTTTGTCCTGGCCGCGGCAACTGAAATTTCAGATATATCACTTCCCGCAATCAATCCCCGCGGCAGGGGCCTGATATCCGTGTCAGCCTTTTTTTTCACCTGTTTCCAGATCCCGCCATCAAAATCAGGAAGGCACTCAAAACCGAATTTATTCCTGAATATGCCTGCCGGAATATGGCAGTAATGCATAAGGGCTTCACATAAAAGAGTCCCTGATCCGCTCATGGGATCGTATAAGGGGATCGAGCCGTCCCACTTTGCAAAACGAATAATGGCCGCCGCAATGGTTTCCTGCATGGGCGCCGAAACCGTCTCTATCCTGTAGCCCCTCCGGTGCAGTGCGCCGCCGGACGTATCAACACTTATCTCCGCCTTGTCATGCCGGACATGAAGATTCAGTAAAACATCAGGATCCCGCACAGACACATTCGGCCGTCTGCCGGTCATCTCCCTGAAATAATCAACGACGGCATCTTTGAGGCGCAAAGATGCATACCTGGAATGAGAGATAGCGCTGTCGGAAACATTGGCGAACACTGCAAATGTGCTGCCTTGAGAAATAAAATCTTCCCATGTGATCTGCTTTGCACACCGGTACAAAACATCGGTGTCAGGGCAGGCAAATGATTTTAAAGGCGCAAGGCACCTTGAAACAAGTCTTGTCAAATAATTGATCCGATACAATGTCGCCTTGTCCGCCCTGAAATAAATTCCGCGATATTCCAGGGCAATATCCTCTGCCCCAAGCTCGGCCAATTCTTGCGCACCGGCATGCTTTATCCCTTCGGCGATCTGGGCGAAATAACGTGAATTCTGCCGGTATTGATAGGCTGACACAGGCCGACTGCCCTTTTTGCGCCTGATGACGCGATTTTTACTTTCCATAACTATTTCTGTTTTCACCCAATTTCAAAAAATGTAAAATCGGGTTATTCCTCGTCTTTTTTTATAAATTTATTCTTCCTGCCAATGAGTTATACTTTGCCGAAAAGCTCAAGTCAAACTCTTGATTTTCTTGACCCCTCCGTCCGATTGGAGTAGAAAAAATGATCGTAACTACTCAAATAGTCAGGCTGAAGCTGGTCAGACTGGAAATTGAAGGTGTTCTTCCTGAGAAAATCAAGCAGAAAGAAAAAGATTGGTGGAAATATGAATGAAATTTCATCGGCAAACCCCGGTTCTGAAAAGCTGAAAGGGATACTTTGCGGGGTTTCGGCATTTTTGATCTGGGGGTTAAGCCCGCTTTACTGGAAACTTCTATCCGCAGTTCCGGCTTTAGAAATAATCAACCACCGGATAATATGGTCTTTTCTATTCCTGATCCCCCTGCTGGTGACTAAACGCCGCTGGGGAGAAGTCTCCGCCGCCCTTTTGAATCCGCGCACCATGCCGGTTCTGCTTTTAAGCTCCATTATAGTAGCATTCAACTGGCTGCTTTATATCTGGGCCGTAAATAACGGCAGGGTCCTGCAGACAAGGAATAATGAATTCTGCCTATTGGTGGGCACGGCCCACCCTACGATTCACCACGGATTTAATCTGTTCCGGTTTAAAAAACATTTTCTCACAGTCCGAGCAGGCCCTTTCTGATGTTCTTTTTGGCTTTCTTGCCGAAGTTGTAGCGATAATACATCTGTGCGAATTCTTTTCCGGGAATCGTCCCCCGCAACTCGCCCTGGTATTCAAGGGTCAACCCCTTACCGGGGATATACGTGGAAGCCGATGTAAGTCCGGGCGCCATGTCTTTGTCCAGCCAGGAGGCATATTTTTCGATATCGGCTTTATGGATTCGGACCATATCCGGAGGATTGCATTTTTCGATCACGTCGATGAACCCTTCCTTAAGTTTTTTTGCGGTGGCCTTAGTCGTCAGATAATGGGTCAGAAGATACTTGACCTGCTCGGACTCGATGGCTTCTTTGGCATCATGGGTGGGGTTTTCCAGGTAAAGCCCGGAAACAAAGACTTTGACAATGCCAAACGCTTTTCTGTAGGCCACACCATTCAGTTTAAGCGTCTTGCCGGCAATCACTTTTTCTCCGGGAAAGGTAACACCCAGAATTTCCATATCGCCGGCAGATCCGATACCGCTGAAACAGATACTTACCAAAACAATCATCATGCCGGCCAGTATTTTTTTTAGCATAAGAAACTCCTTTTTTTATGATTTTTTATTCCACACCTGGGTCCTACCGATAAGAGAAATCCCGATAAATCCCCTCACCTTTAATTTATCGCCGTTAAGTGTCATCTTGCAGGAATAGGTCTTACCGTTGTCGGGATCATAAATAGTCCCCCCAGCCCATCTGTTTTTCTTTTTAAATTTAAAATTGCTGACAAGGTTCAATCCGATTATTTTATTTGTGCGCTTTGATTCATCCGGATTATTGTCATCCAGCTTTTCGTTGCCGTCATCATCCAGAGGTTCTTTGAGCCATACAATTTTGCCGCAGTACAGATCACCGCATTTATAAATCTCGACCAGTGCCTTTGAATCCTTTGTATACCATCCGCCAAGAATTGCATCGGCATCCTGAGCACAGACATTACCAGCCATAAACAGCGTCATACAAGCAACCAGCATAAGCAATTTTTTCATTTAGACACTCCTTTTATCTCGGGTTTTTTGACAAATTCTTCAACTGGTACAGCTATACTATTGCGGCACCTCTTTTTCAAGTAAATATTATTTATTTTATTATTTATGCCAACTATTTATTTATGCCATAAAAATAAATAACGATTGAAAATTATTTGTCCGATAATTTAGAAATGATGAGGGTGCCGATGATTTCAGTTATTTTTTCGACACCATTTTGCTCCAGAAAGGATTCAATACCGTCGAGTATATCCATGGTAGCTTTGGGATTTACAAAGTTGGCGGTACCTACCTGAACTGCAGTCGCCCCGGCAATCAAAAACTCCAGGGCATCTGTCGCCGACATAATGCCGCCGACGCCGATCACGGGGATTTTAACGGTTCGGGCAACCTGCCAGACCATACGCAGGGCCACCGGTTTAATTGCAGGGCCCGAAAGCCCGCCGGTAACATTGGCAAGCCTGGGCCTGCGGGATTCAATATCCACTGCCATGCCGGTAATGGTATTGATCAGGGAGACTGAATCTGCTCCTGCCGCCTCAACGGATCGTGCGATTTCCGTAATATCGGTTACATTGGGCGTCAGCTTGACCATCACCGGTTTGGTAGTCTGCTCCCGCACAGCTTTCACCACTGCATGGGCCGCAACAGGATCGACCCCGAATGCAACCCCCCCGGCCTTGACATTGGGGCATGAAATATTTACTTCCATCCCGGCAATGCCCGGTATATTTTCCATGCGGGCCGCGAGTTGAGCGTACTGATCGATACTGGTACCGTATATATTAACAAGGGTCGGTGCCGACAATTTCTCGAGAAAAGGCAGTTTATCATTGACAAAGGCATCTATACCGACATTTTCAAGGCCGATGGCGTTGAGCATCCCGCACCTGGTCTCAACGATCCTGGGCGGTGGATTTCCTTTTGAGGGTTCCAGGGAAAGCCCCTTGACAATGACTGCGCCCAGACGATCCAGATCGACCAGGTTTTCAAACTCCCGCGCATATCCAAATGTTCCCGAAGCCGTCATTACAGGATTCTTGATTTTTATTCCGCCGATATCCACGCTCAGGTCAGGTCTGTATTTTCCCATGATGCTCTTTCATTGAATTCCGGCCAAGTACCCCAAACCGCCTGAATCTTCTTCTTTCTTCTGTTTTCTGTCGATGATTCATAATCTGCCTCCATTTTTAATTTTTCTACTTCATTAAAGGCATTTTCCAGAGTACATGCCATAATACAGAAATTTTAAAACCCATGTCAAATAAATCCGGTTTTAAATTCAATATACGAATGGGCTGGCAGCTTTTACCCTCCTTATAGTTTTCTTTTCCGGTTGAGCATCGACTCGCACCATGGTATACAGCATGCAAAATTCACAGTGGATTAAAAGTTCAAACTAATGAATAAAAAACATCCCATTGCAATCGTCGGAATAGGCGGGGTTTTTCCCGGGGCCAATACCCTGGATGCATTCTGGCGGAATCTTATCGATAAAATCGATGCCGCAGGCCCGGTGCCGTCGAAACGCTGGATTGCGCCCATCAAGGACCTGTACGATTCGACCCCGCTGCCGGACAAAGCCCTTTCAAAAAGGGCCTGCCTGGTTGAAAATTTCAAGTTTGATCCCGCCGGCCTGGACCTGGACCCGGCTCTTATCATGGACCTGGACCCATTGTATCATCTGGTTCTGCATGCAGGGAGACAGGCTTTTGCAGGAACACGAACAGCCTCACTGGACAAAAGCCGCGTCGGGGTTACCCTGGGAGCCATTGCCCTGCCCACCGATTCAGCCTCCAGGATTGCCGGAATCGTGCTGGGACGCTCTTTTGAAGAGAAATTGACGGGTCGATCTCCGGCTGATTCAAAAATTATGCATCTGACCCGCGGCCAGGCCCTGGCCGGCCGGGTTACGGCCCTGCCGGCAGCCATTCTGGCACGCGGTCTGAACCTGGGCGGGGGATCGTTTACCCTGGATGCGGCCTGTGCCTCCTCACTTTATGCCGTAAAACTGGCATGTGACGAATTATCTTCCTTCAGGGCCGATGCCATGCTCGCCGGAGGCGTATCCCGGCCCGCATCTCTTTATACCCAGATAGGTTTCAGCCAGCTCAGAGCCATCTCCCCTTCCGGACACTGTGCGCCCTTTGACAAAACCGCCGACGGGCTGGTGGTGGGCGAAGGCGCCGGTATCCTTGTGCTGAAACGCCTGGAAGACGCCCTGTGCCATCAGGACACAATCTGGAGCGTCATCAAGGGAATCGGCATCTCCAATGATATCGAAGGCAACCTTCTGGCTCCCAGCAGTGAAGGGCAGGTGCGGGCCATGCAGGCCGCCTATGAACAGGCCGAATGGGCTCCACGGGACGTGGATCATATCGAATGCCACGGAGCCGGAACACCGGTGGGGGATATCACGGAATTAAGGAGCCTAAAAAATCTCTGGGGCAATTCCGGCTGGAAAACCGGCCAGTGCGCCATCGGCAGTATCAAATCCATGACCGGCCATCTGCTCACCGCGGCCGGGGCAGCAGGCATGATCAAAACCCTGCTGGCGATCCATCACAAGACCCTGCCGCCGTCACTTAATTTTACAGCGCCGGTTGAAAACAGTCCGCTCCACAACAGCCCTTTCCACGTTCAGACCCATCCTCGGCCCTGGGTGGCCAGAGATGACAAAAATCCTCGCCGGGCCGCTGTCAGCGCATTCGGGTTCGGCGGAATCAATGCCCATCTGCTGCTTGAAGAGTACTGTCTGAAAAAAACGACAGACCGGGACAAATTGCCCCTTGAGCTCTCTTCTCCCCCGGGCCATACTGATAAAGATATTCCTGATATCGCCATTGTAGGCATGGATACCAGATTCGGGAGCCTGAACAACCTGCACGATTTCCAACTGGCCGTATTCAACGGCAGCGGCACGATCTGCAAAAGACCCGAATTCCGGTTCAAAGGCGGCGACAATACTGCAAAGCGGTATCTGGGCACAAGTGCGGCCTATGGGGCTTTCATGGAAAACATTACCCTGGAACCGGGAAAATTCCGCATTCCGCCCAGGGAACTGGCACAGATCCTGCCACAGCACCTTGTCCTGATCGAGGCGGCCGCCGCTGCAATGCAGGATGCCGGTCTGCCGCTCAGAGAGCCCCGCAAGCGTATGGGCGCCGTCATGGGTATCGGATTTGATTATGAGGCCACCAATTTCCATCTGCGCTGGGACCTTGTCAACAAAATCGCACAGTGGCAAAAAGATCTGGGCCTCAACCTCGACGCCGAACAGACACACGCCTGGCTGGAGGCCCTGCAAAACCAGATCGCCCCGCCCCTGACCCATGCCCGCACCCTGGGAGCCCTGGCCGGCATCATTGCCAGCCGGGTTGCCCGCGAATTCCGCCTGGGCGGTCCCAGTTTCACGGTTTCAGGGGAGGAAACTTCGGGTCTCAAGGCTATGGACATTGCTGTCCGATCACTGCAGCAGCACAGGACCGATATCATGCTGGCCGGGGCCGTGGACATGGCCGGAGATCTCCGCAACATCATTTTGTCCCAC
>NBLJ01000088.1 GCA_002084545.1 Desulfobacteraceae bacterium 4572_123
TCCTTTAATCCGAACAGATGCTGCAAAAGCACCAGGTGTCCTGAACTGCTCACCGGAAGAAATTCCGTAAGCCCCTGAATGATTCCCATAAATAGAGCTTGGATAGTAGTCATAGAATCATCGGTATCCTTTCTGATTTATCCCTTAATCACCACCATTGGTTTGAGTTTGGCCACTTTTTTGGATATTCCGGCCCCCTGCACGGCCTCCACAACCTGGGAGATATCCTTGTAAGCCTCGGGCATCTCTTCGGCCAGAATGGATTTCCCGCTCCAGCGGACGAAAATCCCCTTGTCTTCCATTTCCCGATGGATGGAACGGCCGCGGCTTTGCCGTTTGGCTGCCTTTCGGCTTAATACCCGGCCGGCACCATGACAGGTTGACCCGAATGTCTCGCTCATGGCTTTTGACGTACCTGCCAGCACATAAGATGCCGTCCCCATATCTCCGGGAATAATAACCGGCTGCCCAACACTGCGATAGTCCTCACAAATGGCCGGATGCCCGGGAGCAAATGAACGGGTAGCGCCTTTACGGTGAACACAGACCAGATGTTTTTTATTGTCTATCACATGTTCTTCTTTTTTGGCGATATTATGGCACACATCATATACCAGATTCAACCCCAGATCCGCGGGGCCTGTCCCGAGGACACGCAAAAACACTTCACAGGCCCTGAACATCAGGACCTGGCGGTTGGTCCAGGCATAGTTGGCGGCGCAGGCCATGGCCCTGTAATACCTCTTGCCCTCCTCGGACTGAATCCAGGCGCACGCCAACTGCCGATCCGGAAGCTTAAGTCCCATATGCCCGATATTACGGGCCATCAGGGCCAGCGAATCATCACATACCTGATAGCCGAATCCCCGGGACCCCGAATGCAGCATCAGGGTCACCCGGCCTTCAGACAGGCCCAGTTTTTCGGCAATTGGCGAATCATAAATTTTTGACACCCTGCCTACTTCCAGAAAATGATTTCCCGAGCCCAGGGTGCCAAGCTGCCGGCGCCCCCTCTCCAGTGCCCGCTCGCTGACCGCCTCGGGATCAGCCTCGGGCATGCAGCCCTCATCTTCCGTGTGTCCAAGATCGGATTCAGTGCCCATCCCCCGGTTCACGGCCCACCGGCTGCCCTGCAGCAGCACTTTTTTTTCTTCTTTAACAGTCAGCTTGATTGAACCGGTGGAACCCACCCCCGAAGGAATATTTTGATACAGTGCATTTGCAAGGGCCTCTAATTTGGGCCGTACATCCGCCTCTGTCAGTGCGGTGGATGCCAGCCGCACGCCACAGTTGATATCATATCCCACGCCCCCGGGGGAAATAATACCCGACTGCCAGTCAAATGCCGCCACCCCGCCGATGGGAAATCCATACCCCCAATGCATGTCCGGCATGGCCATTGCGGCCGTTAAAATCCCCGGCAGACAGGCGACATTGGCCACCTGCGAAATGGCTTCCTCCCGCCTGATCGTCCCGACCAGCGCCGGGCTGGTATAAATCCTTCCCGGTACATTCATGTCACCGGTCCGGGGAATCTCCCAGCAATAATCATTAATTTTTATCAGTTCCATATTCATGGTATGACCCTCGGGATCCGCGTAAAAAAATAAGTCCGCGATTTTTGCGCAGATCCTTACACGTCAAAAATAATCTGTGCGGTCCATCCCTTCGATACCTGCCCAACTTCGATCTGATGATACGTAACAGCCTTGATTTCACGGTTTATCGTATGTTTCTTTTCCGCATACAGGTCATACTTCACGACAGCAGTCAGGGTGTATTCCACCAGCGACAAAATTTTCAGCGAATGTACAAGCCGTCCCTTGCCGTTCCAGAGATACAAAAGCTCCCGCAGCCAGTTGACCATCAGATCAGCCCAGTCATCGCCATTGATTTCCATCGTTAATTCCGCCGAACACTCAATCCTGCTTCCTTTCGCAATGATATCGAAAAGGGCCAGAGCGGCATTGGCAAACAACTGCGATAGATCATCTCCCCGGACCCGAATGCCCAGATCCGCCGTATGGTCGATAAGCACGTATGTCAAGTTTTGCTCACCCAAAAACGATCTCACCAGTCCGGCTGGTACTGTAGCCGCCCAGGGCTTCCACCCGACGCTTGAAACGAGCGGTATTGATGGTGTCCAGCAGCACCTGGATGTTTCGGGTTTGAAAATAGATTTCCGGAATCACAAGGTCGTAGCGTTCGGTGACTACCGGAATAAAATCCAGTTTAAGGGCCCTGGCCGCCGCATAAATACCCAGTCCCACATTCACCGTGCCGCTGAGAACGGCCACTGCCACGGACATATGTGTAAATTCATCATTTTCATATCCTGTAATAGCGCCGGGATCAATACCCAGCTGATCAAGTTGAAAATCCAGAAGAATCCTTGTACCCGAACCTGCCTGACGATTGATAAATACAATGTCTTCACGGCTCAAATCCTCGATCCCCTTAATATTTGCAGGGTTACCCGGCGCCACGATGAGCCCCTGGTCCCGGTCTACCAGGTTGACCAGTTTAACCTTGATCCCAGGTAGATATTTCTTGATATACGATATATTATATGTGCCGTCTTCGACGTCCAGAAGATGGGAACCGGCCAGATGACACACCCCTTTTTTGATGGCCATCAGGCCGCCCATACTGCCCACATGACTGGATGAAAGAGTGACGCCGCCGTGCCCCCCCGCCTTTATCTCGTCGGCAATCACATCCAGTGTATTATCATGGCTGCCAACGACTACGATGGTGTTTTTAATGGCCGGCAGGGGACACAGCAATTCGGCCGTTACAGGTTCACTCTCTTTCAGCCCTTCCATGTTATTGGGCACCCTGATGATACCATGGGCTTCGGTGATAGTAGTGATGCACCCGGCCCCGCGGGGCAGGGGCGTTGCCACGATCCTGTTGCCGACGGTTCCCAGTTTCACCCGTAAAAATTCTTCCACACCAAGCTTGGAGGCGATTTTCCGGGCCGGCTCGACGGCAATCTCGGTTCTTGCGGTTGCAGCCTGCCCCAGCATGCTGCTGATAAGAGGGCCGGCAAACTGCTCAAAGGCCACAATTGTTGAAACCGGATATCCGGGCATGCCGAAAACGGGCCTGTCATTGACTTTTCCGATAATCACCGGTTTGCCGGGCATGATGGTCACGCCGTGAACCAGAACCTCTCCCAGATCGTCGATCACCTGCCGGGTATAGTCAGCAGTCCCGGCCGATGATCCCCCCACCGTCATGATCAAATGATACTCTCCTCCGGACGCGGCCTTAACCACCTGTTTGATCATATCGGGGTCATCAGCCACTTTGGCATGCCGTACATATTCAGCCCCGCAGGCTTCAGCCAGTTTTCCCAGAACATAGGAGTTTGACTCAAGCACTTGTCCGGGTAGAGGCTCCGGCAGATCAATATTTTCCCAGTCCACCAGTTCCGAGCCGGTGGGGATGATGAGTATTCTTGGTTTTTTTCTCACCGTCACCGAAAAAATCCCGCCGGAAAGCAGGGCTCCGACACAATATGGAGTGATCATGTGGTTCCTGGGAAACAGCAGCTCGGTAGCAACGATATCTTCCCCCATCCTGCGCACATTCTGCCAGGGAAAAGCCGGCGCTTCAATTTCCACCCGGCCGTCACCAACATCGTTGACATGTTCGATCATGATCACGGTATCGGTATTTTCAGGAAGCACGTGGCCTGTATTTACCGGGAAGGCGTCTTTGCCCATCACCAGTTCTTTGGGATTTCCCTCACTTGCGCCGAAGGTGACTTCCGCAGCCACCGCAATGCCGTCCATTGCCGCAGAATGAAATCCCGGGGAAGAAAACAGGGCATCCACGGGCCGGGCCAATACCCGTCCAACGGCGTCGGGTACCGAAATGGTCTCAACATCAAGAACACCGGACAGATCAAAGGCCGTAAACATAATTTGGCGGGCCTCTTCCAGCGTTTTCATTTTCAGATAAATATTACGATGCATGATCGTTTTTCTCCTTGATATTAAATTTTACAAATGGGGATTACCGTCGTTGCATAAAGTATTCCAGCAACTGCGACATGGCCGATATCTCATCCCTCTGAGCCAGTACTCTGCGTATTTTAATGACTTCCCGGTACTCCTCGCTGTCCAGCAGGCGCTCTTCTTTGCGTGTGCCGGACTTTTGAATATGAATGGCCGGCCAGATTCTCTGCTCGGCACATTTGCGGCTGAGCACCAGATCCATATTTCCCGTACCTTTAAATTCCTGAAAAATAATGTCGTCCATGCGGCTGCCGGTGTCCACAAGGATGGTAGCCATGATTGTCAAGGACCCGCCATCTTCGATGTTGCGGGCAGTCCCGAAAATTTTACGCGGTACGACCATGGCACTGGCGCCCAGACCGCCGGTAAGGGTGCGGCCGTAGCTTCGTGTTTCCGCATTAAACGCCCGCGCCATCCGGGTCATCGAATCGATGAGTACCACGGTATCACGACCGACTTCGGCCCAGTGCACCGCCGCCTGCATGGCCAGACGGGCCATGCGCATATGCTGGGCCACACTCTGGTCCGACGAAGAGAAAAGGATATGGGCGTTTTTGAGCCCGCGTTTAAAATCAGTCACCTCTTCGGGTCGCTCATCCACCAGGAGAACGTACACATCCACCTCGGGATGATTCAAAGCCAGAGCATTGGCAATGTGTTTTAACAAGGTGGTTTTTCCGGCTTTGGGCGGCGAAATAATCAACCCCCGCTGGCCCTTGCCCATGGGCACGATCAAGTCCAGGGTCCTGCCCGTAAGATCATCCGGACCCATTGTCATTTTCAGTTTTTCCAAAGGATTGATACTGGTCTGGTTCTGGAGCGGGGTCAATGTTTCACCAGGCGTAAATGGGACATTGTTGACGGTCTCAATATCGGAAAGTTTCAAATTCAAGCTGTCCGGTTTACCTTTTACCCCTGTTCCCTCGATAAAAACACCCTCCTGAAGACAATTTTTCTGTATCAGAAAGGCCGGGACAAAGGTGTCGGCAGGTCCGGGCAGAAAGTTATTCTCAATGGTTCGTAAAAAACCGAACCCCCGATCCAGAATTTCAAGATATCCTTTAACAGGTTGCAAAATTAACTCCTATGGCTATGGGGCTCGCCCATCCCCTCTGTTTGTAAATTATCCCGGACCGACTGCCCTGGATTTTGTTTTGTCCTGGAGGACTTTCAATATCAGATTGTTCAGGCAAGCAGTTAAAAAAATACTAAACGACGGATTCTTTACAGATTCTGCCACAGCAATGAACCGGTGTCAAAGATAAACAACGCGGCACTTGTATGTCCGCCTGATAAAAATCCGCATTCCAAGGTGGTAAAGCAAAGCTGAATGTGGTTAAATAATGGGTATCCTTCATGACAAATCACAAATAATTTGCACTTTGTTGATTTGTCATTTTGATAGTAAAACTTGAAACTTGAACTTGGAAAAACGGAGGAAAACCCATGCTTGATATCATCAAAAAGTTTTTCGGTACAATCACAGCCGACAATCCCCCGGATACAGATCCGAATGCAGCCCACGACGTCCGCGTTGCCGCATGTGCGCTCTTTATTGAAATGGGGCGTATCGATGAAACTTTTACCGAAGCGGAAACGGAAACGGTTCTTTCGATATTAAAGGAAAAGTACGATCTGACACGGGAACATGCCGATGCCCTGATGCTCCGGGCGGATGAAGAACTGGAAAAAAGCGTCGATTTGTGGCAATTTGCCCGGTTGATCAACGAGAACTATTCAGTAAAGGAAAAAACGGACATCATCGAAATCCTGTGGCAAATCGTCTATGTTGACGGGAAGATGGACAAATATGAAAACTACCTGATGCACAAGCTGTCAAAACTGCTGCGGTTGTCCCATAACCAGCTTATCGAAGCCAAACAAAAAGTGCTCCATTCGCGCTGACAGAATTTTTTAATTGAGCACATGGCGCAAACCTCTGCCTGCAACATCATGAACAGGTAGGTCTTTAAACAATCAGAGACACAAAACATGTGATCCTGAAGTAAAGGTAAAGGGATTCAGGCCCAAGACAAATTCGTGCACAGCCAATCTATGACATCTTTCATTTACAAATTTTCATTTTTCTAAAATGAGCTGTATCAATTACAGCAGCGCCACCTCAACCACCGAACCCTTATCCAGACCTTCGGTATTCAATCCGACGGAGATGAGGCCGTCAGCCTTTACCATTGTATTAATCAAACCGGACTTACCCAGTATGGGCTCGGCCCATAGGCCCTCTTTTTTTTTGATCAATTTCACTCGGACATAATCGGTACGCCCCTGGGCGGATGATAAATTCCGGCTCAAAATTGCCGGCACGGACATATTCTGTCTGTCATTTTGCAATGAACCGCTGATCTGTGCTACAAACGGTTTTACGACGGCGTGAAAAACAACCATGGCCGACACCACATGCCCGGGCAGTCCCCAGACGGCTTTGTTTTGAGCTGTAGCCAGAATAGTTGGTTTACCCGGGCTGATTGAAATTCCATGCACCAGTATTTCCGATTGTTTAAGCGAGGACAGCACTTCGATGGTAAAATCCCTGACGCCCACGGAACTTCCCCCGGAGATCAGCAGCATGTCGGTCTGCTGCAAAGCAGTTGAACAGGCGGCATGGAGGCTGTCATAATCATCGCCGACAATACCGAAAGGCATCGGGACAGCACCGCATTCTCTTATCAATCCGGAAAGAGTATAAGTGTTAATATCCCGGATGTGTCCCAAACCTGGCGTTTCTTCGATAGGCACAACCTCATCGCCCGTGGACAGAATACCTATCACCGGTTGTTTATAAACAGGAACTCTGCTGATGCCGAAAGCCGCCAGCAGACCTGCCTCCTGGGGCCTTATGAAAACGCCCCTGGATACCATAACGCTGTCTTTCCGGATATCCTCGCCCCGGGCCACCACATGCTGCCCCGGCGCCACACTTTTATAAACTTCCAGGGTCAAATCGTCGACCATTTCCGCGTGCTCCACCATGACCACGCCGTCGGCACCGTCGGGCAGCATTCCGCCGGTTGAAATCCGGGCAGCTTCACCGGGGCCGATGGAAAATGCCGGTTGTTCGCCCATGGCCACGGCCCCTGTCACTGAAAGATAGGCAGGGTTGGCCTCGGAAGCGCCGAAGGTTGAAGCTGCCCGCACCCCGTAGCCGTCCATGGTGGAACGGGCAAACCCGGGAAGATCAACATCGGCGATGATGTCCGATGCCAGTATCCTGCCGAAGGATTCCGGCAGATCAATGGTTTCCCTGCTCACCTTTGAAAAAAGAGCCGCCTTCTTCTGTACCTGCTCTATATTCATCACCTTAAAAAAATCTTTCATAGAATAAATATCCAGTTATTTTAATTTGTTAAAAACAAATAGCGACTTATGCCGTAAAAAAGAGTTGAAACTATAACAGAAAGCACCTAAAATGGAAAACATATTCAAAAAGTATCATTGCCGCAAGCCAATCAAACCATGGGAGATTTTCAACCCCGCAAAGGAGGCAGCCATGATTAAAGCCAGAGATATCATGTCAACCGATTTGATTGTTACCGGTCCTGATATGGAAATTACAAAAGCCACCGCGCTTCTCCTTGAAAATCGTATAAATGGATTACCGGTCGTAAACGATTCCGGCCAACTGGTGGGTATCATCTGCCAGAGCGATCTTATTTCTCAACAAAAAAAGCTTCCCATTCCTTCCATCTTTTCCTTTCTGGATGGTTTCATCCCCATCACCTCCATAAAACGAATTGAAAAAGAAGCTCAAAAAATTGCAGCCACCAGGGTTTCCCACGCCATGACCCCAAATCCGGTCAGCATTGAACCGGATACCAGTATCGAAGCTGTGGCAGGGCTCATGGTTGACAGTAATTTTCATACCCTGCCGGTGGTAGATAACGGCCGACTGGTGGGTATCATCGGCAAGGAAGATGTTCTTAAAATACTGTTAGCAACTCCAAAAAACACCTAATGTGAGCAATGCCGTCCATGACCCGAGACCGGCCTTGACGGATAATGCAAACTTAAAACCAGGCAACAAAAGGAGGACCATTATGCGTATTAAAAAAATCGCCTGCTGTACTGATTTTTCAAAAAACGCAGAGCTTGCCTTTGAAGCGGCCGTGGAGATGGCTGAAAAATATAATGCCGAGCTTGACCTGCTTCATATACTGCCGCCGGTAATCAATCCCATGATGTCGGACAATGAATGGATCATACCCGACGATTCACAAAACTCTCTGTTTACTCAGCTTAAAACACGGATGGAGCAAGTCTACGGCGGCCGAATCGACAAAGTTATCAAACATAAACTGATTGTGTTGAGCGGTCACGTTTCTACCGAAATCCTGAAATATCTTAAAGAAAAACAAATTGACATTGTAATACTGGGCTCTTACGGCCTCACGGGCATGGGGCTGGTATTGTTCGGCAGTGTTGCCAAAAGGGTGTCGCACAAAGCACCCTGTTCGGTGATGATCGTCCGTCAGGCAGAATAAAATCAGTAACCGTGAACAAGGGGGGCATCTATTCTTTCAACAGGGCCATTTTCAAGGTCGTATGCAGGCCGTCTTTCCAGGGCCAGAATTTGGCAATTACGGTAAAATCATCGATTTTCTTTTCAAACAGAGTCTGTTCAATTCTGATACCACCGGTCTGCCGGGTTAAATCCAGGTCCTTCGCATCGGGAGACGCGCCCGCATGTTTTCTGGGTCGTCCCAGAAGATCAGTCAGTATTCGATTCCATTCGGAGCTGTCTCTGTCGTGAAATACGACTTCACAGTAATCATCCGTTCGCACCCTGTTTTTATATATTTCCAGATGACTGGCTTTTGAAAGCATTTCTTTTATCAGCATATCTCCTGATTTCCTTTTTTTGTAATATACCTGACCTTAGTTAAGTGGTTGTGTTGTGATTGACGTATAAATACACTCCTTAGCCCGGAATTAGATCCCTGCTATTTCAGCCACTCACTGAAAACTTTATCCTTTTGGGTTCGATGATAACGAATAAAAGCGTTCAGGCAGACCATTGCCCGTTTGGCTGTCAGAAAAGTGGGCACACCCCCGGAATCAAGTATCTGGCCGAATTTATTATAAACGGCATCCGCACCGGAAACCACATTTACCGAAACCGCGGTGGGTTTTTTGTATTTATGAACGATCCTTACAATCCGGGCGGCAATATTATCGGTGTTTTGTTTTATCTCATCATCGGTTGTATGGATGACGGCACCATGCGGAACAATGGATACAAAAAGAGCATCCACGGAATCGGATTTCAGGACCGTCTCCATGCACTTTTCAAACATTTCATCGCTGGCCATGGGGGTCAGATCCAGCAGCGGTTCGGCCGTTACGAACTCAGGCAGGATATACCGGAGATCTGCAATAGTTTTATCATCAAACTCAGAGAGCTCAAGGTCGCCGATATTATCAGCGGCATATGTTTTTTCATAACCGGCATTGGCAATGATTGCCACCTTGTTGCCGGTCACGGTAAACCCGCTTAAAAGAGCAAATGTCTTTATAAAATCGCCATGATCGATCATACTGTCGGCAACAATGGCACCGGCCTGTTTCATGGCGGCCCTGGCAACGGCATATTCCCCGGCTATGCTGGCGGTATGAGATTCGGTGGCCTGCTTGCCGGCCTTTGTTCGTCCTGCCTTGTAGATAATCAAAGGTTTACGGCTGCGTGCGGCAACATTGAAGAATTTCCTTCCGGCCCCGGGCTTGAACCCTTCTATATAACAGCCGATCACATCCACCATGACATCGTGGTCAAAATGGGCTGCAAGATCAGCAACATCCACATCCAGTTGGTTGCCGTAGCTTACGATCACCCTGGGTGAAATGGAATGGCGCAGATTATAAATTTCAGTGATCCCGAGGGCACCGCTCTGGCTCAATACGGCCACGTTTTTATTCTTTTCAAGGTTGATACTGAACTTTTCCTCGGGAATAAAAAAGGTATTGATGCCAGGTGTCTCAGAATTCCCGGCATATACAATACCAAGGCAGTTGGGCCCCATGATCCGCATATCGGATTTACGGGCAACATCAAGAATCCGTGTTTCAATGTGCAAATTCTTTTTAACCTCACCAAAACCGCCGGGAATAAGGATTACAGCCTTTACATTCTTTACGGCGCAGGCCTGGACCACCGCCAGCGCATGCCCGGCCGGGACCGTGATAACCGCCAGATCTATTCTATCTTCGATATCTAATATCGATTTATGCAGTTTAATTTTTTTACCGGCGCTCAAAACATTGCCGCCCCTGGCGTTAACACCATAAATATCATTCCTGTTCAATTGAATGAGATTTTTCAGGATTATGTTGCCGGGCTTGCCTGTATCCGAAGAACTGACCCCGACGACAGCGATTCCCCTGGGCTCAAAAAACGATGCAACCGAATCATCTGATAAAATATCAAGCGCACCTTCCCGGGGTTTACGTTCGGCAAAACGTGCATATCCGTCCAGGGCAATAAGCATGCCTTCGGAATCGAAAATAAAGGGGTTTATTTCAAACTCCTTGATGGAAAACCGGGTTCCGCCCTCAAAATAATTTGAAAACGCTGTTGCCAGATGACTCAATTTAACTTCGGCATTGACTATTTTACTGATATAATTTTCAGATCCCTTTGCAATATATCTTTTCCGGATCTTGGTTGATTCCAGCAGGGCCGT
>NBLJ01000089.1 GCA_002084545.1 Desulfobacteraceae bacterium 4572_123
GCCCACCAACCCGGCTAAGTTTTTACGCTATTATGAAAGAATCTGTCAATTATAAAAGGAACAGCAAATGTCGAAACTTGATTTTATCGTTATCGGCGAAGGTGAAGAAAGCATTCTCGAACTGGCCCGGGGCGAGTGCAGTCGGGCAGATATAAAAGGCATTGCTTACAGAGACGGCTCCAGGACGATCACCACGGGAGTCCGCCCTTTTACCGATGTGAACACTCTGCCGCTTCCGGCCCGCCATCTGATTCCCCTGGGACGATATCGCGCTCTGGGCATGCCCATCAGCATGACCTCCAGCCGGGGTTGTCCGTTCCATTGCATATTTTGTGTCGGACGAAAAATGGTGGGTGCAAAAGTACGCTACCGCAATGCCGGGAGTGTCGCGGATGAAATCCAGTACCTGCGCACCCTCGGTTTTCATCAGATCAATCTGGCAGATGATCTTTTCACCGCCAACAAAAAACATTGCCACGATGTCTGCGACGAAATCATCAGACGTAATTTAAATGTTAAATGGACATCTTTTGCCCGGGTTGATACAGTCTCAACCGATGTACTTGTCAAAATGAAAGCCGCCGGATGTCAGGCGGTCAGCTTTGGAATCGAATCCGCCAATGCCCGGATATTGAAAACCATTAAAAAAGGAATCACCCTGAAGCAGGTCGTCGATGCCATAAATATGTGTAACACAGCCGGTATTATGCCACATGCTTCCTTTATTCTCGGACTACCCGGTGAAACTCCCGAAACTATCCGGGAAACCGTCGATTTCGGTCTGGAAATGAAAAAACTGGGGCTCTCCTATGGATTCCACCTCCTTGCTCCCTTTCCCGGAACCGAAATTCGGGACCGCTGTGACCACTACGGCATCAAGATTATGACCAATGACTGGTCTCGATATCACGCCAACCGGGCCATTGTGGAAACACCTGCAACCAATCAGGCGATGATGGACGCGATTGTCATTAAATGGGAAAATGAATATAATAATGAACTGGACCATATTAAAAAACGAATCGCAACGGGAGAGGCTACTGCCAAGGAGGCCGAACCGCTGGTTAACCTGGAACGAATCATTCTGATATATGATCTGATGATGGACCGTATGATTGAAAAACGGGGAACATGGCACCAGACCGGTCCCGAAGCTGATAAAGACCCTCTGAAAACGCTGGCGTCCCGGCTTCATGCATCAGTCAATGTTCCACTGGACCGGATATACATCACCCTCAAATCGGCTGTCGAGCATAATAGCTTGAAATTGCTTAGAACAGGCACCGAGTTTCGATGGGAATGGGTTGATTATCTTTGATAAAAAATGAAAAACAATCTATGCTGTTCAAACTTGACATCAGGCATCATTGCATTGAAACAGCGGTCAAAAAACTTTATAATAAATCGATTTCCCAATATTTCAAAACCGGCGGCGATAAAGAAAAACTCGAAAAAAAGATTGATATCCTGAAAAATCTGTTGGAAAAATGCGATTTTACCTATCTGCGCCGTACCCATAGCGAACTTGCCGGACACTGCCGGGCCAATGTCGCAATCAGTACCGATGCCGAAAATCGGATAACAATCGTGTTAAACGGACAACATATCAGGCCGTATATAGCAAAGTAATAAACAATAAAATCGGTAACAAAACAATGCTGAAAATTGGAAACTATAATACCCTGCGGGTTATACGAATAGAAACGTTTGGTGTTTACTTGATTTCAGATATGGAAGAAATTCTGCTGCCCCACAAATATGTTCCCGCAGATACCTCCGTAGGCGATCGAATCAGGGTTTTTGTGTACAATGACACCGAGAACCGCACAATTGCCACAACGGCGACTCCAAAGGCTCAGGTGGGTGAATTTGCCTTTCTGAGGGTAAAAGATGTTTCCGGATTTGGTGCTTTTCTGGACTGGGGCCTTGAAAAAGACCTGCTGGTCCCTGCAAAGCAGCAGCCCGATCCAATGATCAGGGGTAACTTTTATATGGTGCGGTTGTATCTGGACCATGAAACCAGGCGTATCGCCGCCTCCGCGAATATAGCTGAATTTTTAAAAAATAAGCCCGTGGGGTTGAAATCCGGCGACCGGGTCGAAATTATGGTTTATGGCAGGACAGACCCCGGATACCGGGTCATTGTGAATAACGCGTTTGATGCTGTACTCTATTACCGGGATGCATCCGGGTCTCTGCATACCGGAGATCAAAGGTCGGCTTATATAAAAGGCAGATCTGAAAACGGTATGCCTGTTGTTACCTTAAAAAAAATCGTTTTAAAAATTCCGCGTAAAGATCCTCCTTGTGTAGATGCGCCGGTAAAACCCGGGCCCAGAACCTTTTACGATCAAAAAAGGCAAATCCTCCGGGCTTTAAAAGACACCGGTGGTTTTTTGCCTCTCCATGATAAAAGCAGCCCCGATGAGATCTACAAGGCATTTCAGATGAGCAAAAAAAATTTTAAGCAGATAATCGGCCATTTTTATCGGGAAAGAAAAATAACAATCACCGGAAAAGGTATCAGGCTTTTGGAAAAAAAGAAACAACAGCGTAGTCCCTAATTCTTCTCCAGCAATTCCTTCACGATTGTAACAAGCTGCTTCAATTTCAGCGGTTTACCAAGAATTTTATCGGCCCCCAGCTTACCCGCCACATCAAGGTACTGGCTGCCGCCGACGGTTCCACCACCGGAAATGGCGATAATTTTAAGTTCGGGAAAATCCCTGCGCAATTCAATAATAATTTCGATCCCTTCCTTTTCCGGCATGACAAGATCGGTGATAACCAGATCCGCCGGATTTTCCATGAATGCCCGCAAGCCCTGCTTGCCGTCGGAGGCATCCTCGACAACATATCCATCCCGCTCCAGAACATCTCTCACCATTTGGCGAATCAAATCATCATCATCAATAATCAGAATCCGTGGCATCATCATTCCTCACTTAAATTATTGTAATACAGGAGGCATTACAGTTTTATATCTACCGAAACTTATTAACTATTTCAAGAAAAAAATATCAAAACGCAATCCCATGAATTGTTTTATCTGTCTGTGGGAAGTGTTGACAAAACCATGCCTTCCTGATAATTTTAACCGGAAACAACTCTTGATGACCCTCTCTCCACATTATGAACAATGAGGCCCTTATGAGAAAATCACTTTTTGCGATAGCGGTAATCCTGTTTATTTTCGGGTGTTCCGGGAACCAGGCCAGACTGGCCGAAAAAAATCTTGCAGAGGCCGCGGCAACTATTCGTTCAGCCAAATTAATGGGTGTCGAAACAGCCGCTTCAACGGAAATAAAAACAGCCGAGCGCCTTTATGAACTGGCCGAAGAAGATCTTAATAAAGAACCTCAAAACCGCCTGCGGGTATATCTTCGACGTAAGGCCGCTCTCAGGAAAAGTGCCCTGCAGAATGCACAAATCGCCAGACAGCATGCAGAAAAAGCCATTATTAAGTCAAAGCAAAAAAGCAACTCATCAGGCAGCCTGGAAAAATCGCTAAAAATTAAAATTAACCATCTGGAAGAAAAAAATCAACGCATTGAAAAAAATGCCGATCGGATAAAGGCCCAAAACACACTGCTCAGACAGAGTACGGAACAATTAAAAACAAAAATGCAAACGCTCCAGACAGAAAATAAGCTGCTTACCCGGCAGACGGCCAAGGTCAAGCAACCTGTTCAACCTACATTTTCAAAAGACCCCGGTGACCTGTATCGTAAAGGTTTTTATCTATATCAGACCCGGAAATACGATGCTGCCCGGAAAATATTTCAGCAATACCTGGATACCTATACGGACAGCCTGAGCGATAACGCCCAATACTGGATTGGTGAATGTTATTATATGCAGCAAAAATATGATTCATCCCTTGCGGCATTTGAAGCGGTTTTATCCAAATTCGGGGACAGCAACAAACTCTCAGATACTCTCCTGAAAATCGGGCTTTGCCACCATCATCTCGCTAATTTTAAAAAAGCCGGTGAAAACTGGCAATTGCTGATTAATCGCTACCCGAAATCAAGGGCCGCCGGATTTGCAGGTAAATTTCTCACCCGACAAAAAGACCGACAACCTTAACTGCGGTATTCATACACAAAAGGAATCGATTTATTATCATGGCAACGGAAAACGACATCGTACTGATTTATATGGAGGCCGCTCCTCTCGCTTTTGCCAGAATAGAAAATATTGCACCTGACGGTAAACCGGACTGGTATCATGTAAAACTGCTTCTTCTCCAGGTGCCGCTTCAAAGCGTAACGTGGATTTTAAAAAATGACTACATCAACGGCGAAACATTCACCATGAACGGTAAAAAAATGCGCCTTGAGAGAATCGTTTGCCCGGAGGAACCGCCATCTGAATCAGACGTTAAAAACAGCCCGAAGGAACCCGTCAAGAAGAATGGTACCGCCCAGATTATTTCCCTGAAAGATCTGAAAAAAAATGAAAGCAACAAGCCATAATCCGCTGAAAGTTAAAATCGGATCCGTTACGCTGGAAAACCCAACTGTTCTGGCACCGCTGGCCGGAATCACCAACCTGCCTTTCCGGCTGCTGATAAAATCAACAGGATGCGCACTGGTCTGCTCGGAGATGATCAGCAGCAACGGCCTTGTTTACAACTCCCCAAAAACGGTACAGCTTTTATGCAGCACGCCGCGGGAAAAACCTCTGAGCGTTCAAATTTTCGGATCCGACCCGGCTATAATGGCAGATGCCGCTGCCATGGTCGAATCTTCAGGAGCGGATATACTGGACATTAATTTCGGCTGTTCGGTAAAAAAAATCGTTAAAACAGGGGCAGGCGCGGCTCTTATGCGAACACCTGAAAAAGCAGAAAGCATACTGAAAGCCGTTCGTAAAGCCGTAAAAATTCCCGTGACTATAAAAATCAGATCCGGCTGGGATAAATCCGCCGACCAGGCCTTTAATATCGCAAAAATAGCCGAATCCTGCGGTGTCGACGCCATTTCCGTGCACCCTCGAACAGCGCCACAGGGGTTCAGGGGCACCGCCGACTGGTCTGTTATCACCGCAATAAAAAACCGGATCAATATACCGGTCATCGGCAATGGAGATATTGTCAAACCAGGCGACACCGTGGCCATGCTCAGTGACACCCGCTGTGACGGAGTCATGATCGGAAGAATCGCCATCGGCAATCCCTGGATTTTCTCCCAGACTCTGGCTATGCTGCAGGGTCAACCCATTTTAGAGGTTGATCATGCAACACGTTTCACGGTTATGGTACGCTACATCAGGTTATCGGTCCAATATTCCGGGGAGAAACCCGCCTGCTATTTGATGCGCAGCCGCTTGGGCTGGTTTGTTAAAGGACTCCCTCACAGCAGTGGTTTCCGCGAATCCATCAAGCATATCTCATCCGAGAGTGAAGCCCTGGAACTTATCGACGCCTATAAACATAAACTTACACGGCAAGTGCATCAGGATGTCCCGAAACGGTTTTTCGACCATGCCATCTAATCTAAACCAGTCCCTTAAAAGGGTTTTTTCGTTACACATCCCCCGTGTGCCGGCCATCAGAGAGGATTTATCATGAACGGGTTACTTTTTATCGATGATGAGGAAGGAGTGCGGCGATCCATTGCCAGAGCACTTAAAAAATCATCATATCAAATACATACCGTTAAAAACGGCGCAGAGGGTATCGAATTTATCAAAGCCCATCTCCATGATGTCACAACAGTCATCTCCGATTACAAAATGCCCGGACTCGACGGCATGGAAACGCTGGCCGCCATTGGCGCCCTCAATCCGGAAATCACACGAATTCTTCTCACGGGCTACGCCACTATGGAAGCTGCCATCAATGCCACCAACGAGGGGCTTGACGGATTTCTAACAAAACCGTTCGACAACCTCGAATTACGGACAAAAATTCATGAAATCATGGTGCATAAACATCTGAGGCAGTTTATTCCCGAACAGATCTACCAGGAAATTCACAATTCACCCGAAGCCCTGCAGCCGCGCTTCAATGAGGTGTCGGTCCTGTTTTCCGACATCCGCGGTTTTACCAAGATGTCGGGAGCGGCTTCACCTGAAAAAATCGCGGCCTTTTTAAACGCCCACTATTTTTCGCCCATGGGTGAGATTGCGTATTCGTTTAACGGCACCATGGACAAGCATATCGGCGACAGCATCATGGTGGTTTTTGGTTCTCCGGCAACTCATGATGATGATGCCGTAAGGGCCGTGGAGTCGGCCATTGCCATGCAGATCAAGGCCGGCCGGATAGATCGGCGCCTGGCCGCGGAAGGCGGGCTGCGTCTAAAGGTGGGTATCGGTATAGCCACCGGAACCGTTTTTTCAGGAATTCTCGGGTCTTTGAGAAAAAAGGAGTTTTCCTCAATTGGAATGGCGGTTAATATAGCCTCCCGGCTTCAGGCGATGGCAGGGGCAGGGGAAATTCTGATCAGTGAGGAGACCTATTCAAAAATTGAGGACAAACTTGATGCAAGCGCCCTGCCTCCTGTTATGATAAAGGGAATCGATGAACCGATGAACGTTTATAAGGTAAATTATTTAATTTAATTATCCGCCCCTTTGGCGGCAGATCACCTGGTTTTTACCACATCACCTTCTTTGGCAGCTTCACCCTTGACCAGAATCGCCTCGGATATTTCCGGGAAAACGGTGGTTATCCTGATTTTTCCACTCTTGTGTCCCGGAATCATGAATTGCTGGCCGCCGGCGCCTTCGATGGTTTTGGCGCCTGAAAAAAGAACGAGTTCATCCCCGACCTTCAGCCCAGCCTGCTCACCGCCGGATATCGTAATTTTATCCCCCCGGGTTGAAATCACAAATCCATGCCAGGGTCTTACACTGATTGCATCGCATATTTTTTCGCCCATGACCGGCAGCATTTCTTCAACGGCATCACTGATTGCCGGGCCGTATGCATTCTTGACCAAATCAGTGGCTTCCATTGCATCCACCTCTATCTCGCGACCGAAGCTTTCATCCAGAAGTTTGGCCCCGGTTTCCATATCATATACCTCCACCAGTATCCGCACCTGAAGAAACCGGGTAGTATCCCTGAACCACAGGAAACCCTGTTTTTTTTCAATGGACCCGATACTCAACAGCCTGCCGTCTACAATGGCATCAAGCCCGTGTTTGCGCCCTTCGGCAATCAGACCGAGAATATCTACCCGGCCGTTAACCAGTTTCGGGATACCTGAAAGTTCTCCGGGATATCCTTTTTGCCCCTGTCTCACGATTCGCAATTGAGGACATTCCTCCCCGATAGCCGTTGCAAGACCTGCCTGTATATCCAATGCATAATTTTTGTCTGCAAGATTTGCCGCATCCTCAAACAGGGCAATGCCGATTTTTTTGGATAGATTTTTATCTGACGATTTAAAATTTCTTACGACTCGATTGGTTCCTTTTTTAACACTGGAAACTACCGAGCAGCCTGAAACCAGAAAGCCAAGTGCCGTCAAGAGGACAAATAATAAAGCATAACGGCAAGGCACACCGCGTGTTTTAAAAAATTTAGAAATCATTTCTTCTCCTTATCATATTACCCCCTTGCCGTGAATTTGCTCCGGCAAACCAGTCCTACCAGATGTTCAGCCGTTTTCCTGCAATAAAACGAACTGAATAAAATTAGCTTACTTAACATACAAGTCAATGTGAAATCAAAAGTTTTTGTCGTTGTTCAAAATTTCAAAAGGGAAAAATCGCCTGTTTTGAGATATTAAAACACGGCCGTTTGTCAACTCGCAATGCCTGTTTGACTCAGCGGCATGACAAATGGCCTTGAATTTTGCGTGATTTCGGGTTAAGAGACTATTATGGATCCTGCCACATTGTCATTGCGGCAAATATTGTCGTAATGGCTTTCTCGGATGGGTTTACCTACCTTCAGGAACAAGGAGAATAAATCATGAAAAAATGGCTTATTGCCGGAATCGGTGCAGTGGTTGTTGTTATCGCCATTATCCTTATCGTCGGGCTTTCAAACCTCGGCCCCATTATTAAAAAAGCTGTAAATTCATATGGACCCGATATCGCAAAAACAGAATTACATGTTGACGATGTGGGAGTCTCTCTTTTTTCAGCTGAAGTAAAAATCAAATCATTTTTTCTCGGCAACCCGGCCGGGTTTAAAACACCCAGCGCCGTAAAGGTCGGTTCGGTCTTTATGAATGTTGACGAAGCGTCCCTGGCAAGCGATACGATTGTAATTGATCGAATCGAGGTTGTGAGCCCTGAAATTACTTATGAAAAGCAGGCAAAAGCCGATAATTTAAACACAATTCTAAAAAATATTGCCAAGACCGCGGATTCGGGGAAAAGCGCGGAAAAAAAATCCGCGGAAAATACTTCTCAAAAAAAAATCATCATTCGCAATTTTATTGTAAAGCAGGCAAAAGTTAATTTTGCACTGTCGATCCCCGGGTTTGAAGATAAAAAAATCAATGTTCCCCTGCCGGACATTCACCTCAAGGATATAGGACGGAAAAACAATGGAGCATCACCGGCCGTGGCGTTTAAAGAAATATTTGCAGCAGTGTATGGAAAAATTACATCTCCGGGCGTCACCGGTGCTTTGAATCAGCAGCTTAAAACCATGGGGGTCAATATAAATTCTCTTGGGAAAGAGGCTGCAAAGCAATTGGAAGGCGGTTCCGACAAGGTAAAAAAAGGGCTTGACGACGTCAGTAAAAAATTAAAAAACATACTCGGCAATTAGCCGGAAAAATCGGACACGATTCCGTGATCGTCTGACAGATACGGCTCTTGAACGTACAGGTTATTTTTTATTTCTAAGCAGATTCTCAAGGTCGGCAAACGGCCTGTATCCGGAAGACTGCTCCGGTTCCCGGCCCGATGACGCTTCTCCGTCATAGGCATCGGCCACCTCATCACGGGAGTGCTCGTTATCGTGACAGTAAATACACAAAAGCTCCCAGTTGCTTCCGTCTGGAGGGTTATTGTCGTGGTTGTGATCCCGGTGGTGAACCGTCAGTTCCCGAAGTTTTTTGCCGCTGAATTCGCGCCCGCACCGCCCACAGATCCAAGGATATATTTTAAGAGCCCGGGCTCTGTAGGTCTTTTCTTCCTGCTCCCGGTTGTGCCGTGCCTCGGCAACTATCCTGCTATGGCTGTCTATATTTATGCGTGTATTATTTGATGACATATATGCTTCCCTTATCCATATTCGTTTTAAAACCATGCATAAAAACCCTGAAGAAATTTCACGCTGTGCGGGATTTATTGAAAATTATTTCAAGGACCAAGATATCGCGTGCAAGCGTGTGGATAATGCGGGTATCCCTTCTATTATGGTTCTTCCGGCCGGCAAAACGGTTCCGGTACTGCTGATGGCCCATATCGACGTGGTTGATGCCCCTGATGAACTGTTTGAACCGGTGGAAAAGGACGGAAAACTGTACGGCCGGGGAAGTATCGATGACAAATATGCCGTGGCTCTGTCCATGGTTCTTGTCAAGGAGCATGTTGAACGGCTGCGGAAATTGGGCAAGGGGCCTGATGATCTGCCGTTTGGTATTCTGATTACCGGAGACGAGGAGATCGGCGGAGCCAACGGCGCAAAAAAAGCACTGGGACTGGTCCATACCGAATTCTGCATCGCCCTGGACGGCGGCAATATTGAAAATATAGTGGTAAAAGAAAAGGGTATCTGGCGCCTGAAATTGATTGCCAGGGGCAAGACAGCCCATGGTGCCAGGCCGTGGCTCGGTGAAAACGCCATAGAAAAACTTATGGAGGATTATGCTCTGATAAAACCGTTTTTTGACCCGCCGGCGGATTCCGGCGCAGAGCACTGGCATCGAACGTTGAATTTCAGCATCATCCGGGCCGGCAAATCACTCAATCAGGTACCGGATTATGCCGAAGCGCTGTTTGATATCCGCTACACCGAAACAGACAATCTTGATTCGCTTCTTGCGCAGATGCGGGAGGCAATCCATGGAGAACTTCTGGAAGAATCCCGGGAACCCCTTTTCCGGGGCGGAGATTCCCCCTATCTGGATCTTTTGCTGAAAATCGCTGACAAGACCGCTACCGGAGCAGCACATGGTGCCAGTGATGCCCGCTTTCTGTCCGATTACGAAATCAAAGGAATTGTCTGGGGGGCAAACGGGGACATGACCCAGCATGCTCCCGACGAACATGTAAATATCGCCAGCGTCCGGGCATTATACGATATCCTGAATGATTTTATGGAAAAAATCATTTCGTAAAGTGTAAGGCATAAGAATTAATAGTTAAGATTCTGTATTGACATTAATTAACTATATGGTATTTTAGTTCAAGTTGCCGGTATGATGACTATCAATGTTCGTTGGGTTTCCGGCTCTACTGCATATCGGGATTCAACCAATCATAATTTACAACCTGCAATTCCCCCTTACTTTAATTCTTTAAAAAGGATGTAGACAATCGGCAAATGATGTCTTTTTTGCACTTAATCAACCTTTTCAGCATCTGTTGTTTTTGACAAACATTTTTTTTCCTGATATTGGTCTGTTGTTTCAAAGAGGTGATGTACAGGAAGTAAAATTCATTATTACCAAAGGGAGGAGGGACGTATGAAAAAAATTACTTTATTGTTGATTGTTTTTGTATTTCTTTGCACAGGTGTTGCCATGGCGGCACCCAAGCATGGAGGAACCCTGGTTTTTGGACGGGGCGGCGACAGTGTCGGACTGGATCCGGCCTATGAAACAGACGGCAATTCGTTCATGGTCTGTGACAACGTCTTTGAAGCCCTGGTAGCCTATGCCGATGAGTCCACCAGCCTGGAACCCGGGCTGGCAAAGTCCTGGGACATCTCAGCAGACGGCAAGACCTATACATTCCATCTGCGCGAAGGGGTCAAATTTCATGACGGCACACCGTTCAATGCCAATGCGGTGGTTTTCTCCATCGGCCGCATGATGAAAGAGCCCAACCTTAAATTTGCCGGCAAGGGCTTTGATGTTCCGCCTCAGGATAGACCGCCGGAGTACTGGGTCTCCATGGAAATGGATGATACCATAGGTGCCATCGAGGCAGTGGATGAATATACCGTGGTTTTCAAACTCAAACGCGTTGAAGCGCCTTTTCTGGCCAACATGGGTATGGATTTTGCCGATATTATCAGCCCGACCGCTTTTCTGAAAAATCCCAAGGAGTTTTTAAGAAATCCAGTGGGCACCGGCCCGTTCAAGTTCGTCAACTGGATCAGCGATGACAAAATTGTGCTGGTGAAAAACAAGAACTACTGGGACAAAACCGGCGGCCCCTATCTTGACAAGTTGATTTTTCGCTGCATTCCGGAAAACTCAGTCCGTTTTCTCGAACTGAAAATGGGTAATATTCAGATTTGTCAGTTTCCCAATCCGGCCGATATCCAACTGGCCGAAAAAGACAAAAACCTGAAGCTGATCTCCCAGCCGGGCATGAATATCGGATACCTTTCCTTTAACCACACCAAGGAACCCTGGAAGAGCAACGTCAATCTGCGCAAGGCCGTGGCGCATGCCCTTAACCGTAAAGCGATTGTGGATAATATTTACCAGGGCATGGGACAGGTCGCAAAAAATCCCATTCCACCGACCATGTGGGGCTACAACAATGATGTTCCGGGTTTTAAATATGATCCCGAACTGGCAAAATCGTTACTGGCAAAAGCCGGCTACCCCGGCGGCGAGGGACTTGGCGAGATTACCCTGTGGTCAATGCCGGTTCCCCGGCCTTACAACCCCGAGGGCTTGAAAATAGGCGTAGCCATGATTTCCGACCTTGCCAAAATCGGCATAAAAGCCAGAATCGTCAGCTATGACTGGGGTACATATCTGAAGAAACAGCGTGAGCAGCCTGCCGATATGGATCTGTTTCAGCTGGGCTGGACCGGTGACAACGGCGATCCGGACAACTTTCTGGCTGTCTTGTTTGACGGCATGGCTTCCTCTTCCATCCGGACCCAATGGAAGAACGAGCAGTATCATAACTACATGACCCAGGGAAAACAGACCGTGGATCAGGAAAAACGAATCGAGATCTACAAGAATGCTCTGCAGCTGATCTATGATGAGTGTCCTGTGATTTCCATTGCCCATTCAACGGTCATCTGGCCGACCCTGAACAAAGTCCAGAACTTCAAACTGCATCCCACCGGGAGTGTTCGGATGAAAAATGTCTGGATGAAGTAATACCGTTCGATTGAAAATGTCCATATCCGGCAGGGGTGCTGCCGCCCCTTGCCGGATTTTTTCGGTTTTCGGAAAATCCTTTATCAAACATGTTAACCCTGCAAACCGATACCTGCTCGCAGGCTGATTCTTCAAGAGGGAACGGCTTTATATGCTGGCTTATATTATCAGGCGTATATTTATTCTGGTGCCCACTCTTTTCGGTGTGTCGCTCATTGTTTTTACGATGCTTCATCTGACTCCCGGAGATCCCGCGGAACTGCTGCTTGGCGAACGTGCCACGGAAGAGTCCCTGCATGCACTCAGGGACCATCTGGGGCTCAACGAACCTTTATATGTTCAGTACGGCATGTTTTTAAAACGGCTGATAAAGGGCGATCTGGGAGAGACTATCCGCACACGTCAGAAGGTCTGGACAGAGATCAAGCAGCGGTTTCCGGCCACAATGGAACTTTCTTTCGTAGCCCTTATGATTAGCTGCGTTCTGGGGATTTTTCTTGGCATCATCTCGGCCACCAAGCAATATTCCATTTTTGACTATCTGAGCATGGTAGGAGCCCTGATCGGTGTGAGCATGCCGATTTTCTGGCTCGGTCTTGTATTCATGCTGGTTTTTTCCCTGAACCTCGGCTGGCTGCCCATTTCCGGCCGGCTCAGCATTGACGTGGACCTGTCCGTCATTACCAATTTTTACATCTTTGATGCGATCCTGACCCGTAACTGGATCGCCTTCAAGGACGCCATCTGGCATATCATCATGCCGGCCGTTACCCTGAGTACGATTCCAACCGCCATCGTGGCCCGCATGACGCGGTCGGCCATGCTGGAGGTGTTGCGGCAGGATTATATCAAAACCGCCAAGGCCAAGGGGCTTTCACAATTTAAAGTGGTGTACAAACATGCCCTGCGCAACGCCATGATTCCTGTCATTACAACCATCGGACTGCAGTTCGGAGTCCTGCTTTGCGGCGCGATTTTAACGGAAACCATTTTTGCCTGGCCCGGTATGGGCAAATGGATGTATGACGCGGTCATGCAGAGGGATTATATGGTTATTCAGGGCGGTACCCTGTTTATTTCCACTCTTTTTATTCTGATCAACCTGGTGGTTGATCTCCTTTATGCCGTCATCAATCCCAGGATCAGTGTGCAGTAGGGCAGGATAGTGAACAGTGAAAAATTTATGAGCAAGGAAAAATCAATAAAAAATCCTGAAGACCGGCATCCGATGCTGGACCAGATGAGTCAACTCTGGCGTAATAAAATCGCTGTTGTCGGTCTTGTGATTGTGATTATATTCGTTTTAGCTGCGATTTTTGCACCTTCCCTGAGCCCTCATGATCCCGTGGATGCATCCTTGTATGATCAGCTTAAACCCCCGATATGGGCGGAGGGTGGATCATCCAGGAATATTCTCGGTACGGATGATCTGGGGCGCGACATTTTGTCACGGATTATATATGGCGCCCGTGTATCCCTGCTGGTGGCTGTATTTTCAGTGGGTATCGCTTTTTTCTTCGGGACCCTGATCGGTGCTATTTCAGGTTATTACAAGGGTACGCTGGATAACGTCATCATGCGCCTGATGGATATTCTTCTCTCTTTTCCCTATATTTTGCTGGCCATTGTGGTGGTGGCCTATCTCGGGCCGAGCCTGCGTAATGCCATGATTGCAATCGGGATTACATACGTGCCGCGTTTTGCCCGGATTGTGCGCGGCAGCGTTCTGGAGGAAAGCGAAAAGGATTATGTCCTGGCCGCAAAATCGATCGGCGCCAGGGACTGGCGGATTATTTTCGTCAATATTTTACCCAACTGCCTGGGACCGTTGATTGTCCAGACCACGCTGAGCTTTGCTTCCGCGATCCTGGACGCGGCAGCCCTTAGTTTTCTTGGCCTTGGCGCCCAGCCGCCCACCCCGGAATGGGGCGCCATGATAGCCAGCAGCCGATCTCTGATTCTAAGAGCTTCGTGGGTAATGACCTTTCCGGGTATTGCAATTCTTCTGGCGGTCCTGGGCTTTAATCTTCTAGGAGACGGATTGAGAGATGCTCTGGATCCACGGTTGAGGGATTAAAGCCGCGTAGTATCTTAATGTTATTTGCGGCGCGGGCCTTTTTCAACAGCATCGGGTTATCCGGGTTGGGGTGATTGGATAGGAGTATGACCATCGAAAATCTGCTTGAGATAAAAAACCTGAAAACATTTTTTGACGTCAGGGGACAGGTGGCCCGTGCAGTGGATGACGTCAGTTTCTCCATTGAGCCCGGCAAGACGCTGGGACTGGTGGGAGAATCCGGCTGCGGCAAGAGTGTTACGGCGCATTCCATTATTCAGCTTATCCCCATACCGCCGGGGCGAATTGCCTCGGGTCGGATCATCTTCAATGGGGAAGATCTGCTGAGTTTCTCTGAGGCCCGCATGCGCAAGATCAGAGGCAACCGGATTTCCATGATTTTCCAGGAACCCATGACTTCTCTTAATCCGGTTTTTCCGGTTGGTGATCAGGTGGGTGAAGTGATTCAACTGCACCAGCGACTGTCGAATGCCGAGACGCGTAACCGGGTCATCGAGATGTTTCAACTGGTGGGGATCCCGGATCCTGAAACCCGGTTGACCGATTATCCCCACCAGATGAGCGGCGGCATGCGTCAGCGTGTGATGATCGCCATGGCCCTGGCCTGCAGTCCAAAATTGATGATCGCCGATGAACCAACGACTGCGCTGGATGTAACCATCCAGGCCCAAATTCTCGATTTGATGAATAATCTCAAGGCGGAAACAGGGGCCTCAATCCTTTTTATTACACATGATCTGGGAGTTATCGCCGAAATGGCCCAGAACGTGGCCGTCATGTATGCCGGTAAGATTATGGAGTTTGCCGATGTGCGGTCCCTTTTCGCCGATCCTCTTCATCCATATACGATCGGGTTAATGGAATCGATACCGGTGCTCGGGCGTGAAAATAAAGGGGGGCGATTAAAAACCATTTCAGGTACCGTGCCGTCATTGTTTGATCTGCCAAAGGGGTGTCTTTTCAGTGATCGATGCCCGGATGCTTTTGCCGATTGCCGTAAAATCAAGCCTGAAATAGTTGAAGTGAACAAAAATCATAAAGTACGGTGTTTAAAATATGCCTGATGCTGAAAAAACACAAAAGATGCTGGTCAGGATAGATAATCTGGTGAAATATTATCCCATTCTTGGCGGGGTAATGATGAAAGAGCTTGCCTCGGTCAAGGCCGTGGATGGTGTCAGTCTGGGCATCAGACGCGGAGAGACCCTGGGCCTGGTGGGCGAATCAGGTTGCGGTAAGACCACTCTTGGAAGAAATCTGCTGCGTCTGGAGGAGCCCACTTCCGGAACGGTTTATTTTGAAGGTGAAAACATCCTTGCATACAACAAGGAACAGATGCGCGCTCTGCGCAGGAAGATGCAGATTATTTTCCAGGACCCCTTTTCTTCCCTGAATCCCCGTAAAACCATCTCCTATATCATCGGCGAACCGCTTCTGGTCCACGGCATGAAAAACCGCAAGCAGCGGGAAAAACGTGTTCTGGATCTGCTGCAGGTGGTGGGTTTAAGAAAGGAGCATATGCGCCGGTATCCGCACCAGTTTTCAGGCGGGCAGCGGCAGCGGATCGGTGTGGCGCGGGCACTGGCCCTGAATCCTGAGCTGATCGTATGTGATGAGGCTGTATCCGCGCTGGATGTTTCCATCCAGGCCCAGGTGATTAACCTGCTGAAAGATCTGCAGGAGGAATTCGGGCTGACATATCTTTTTATCTCCCACGATTTGAGCGTTGTTGAGCATGTCAGCGACAGGGTGGCGGTCATGTACCTGGGGAAAATAGTGGAATTGGCCGACAGCAGGGATCTTTATAAATCGCCTCAGCATCCCTATACCCAGGCTTTACTTTCGGCATCGCCCATTCCGGATCCGGAAAAAAAGCAAAAAAGAATACTTTTGAAAGGCGACGTGCCCAGCCCGATAGATCCACCTCCCGGCTGCCGTTTCCATACGCGCTGTCCGTTTGTCAGGGATTTCTGCCGCAAAAAGGAACCTGAACTTCGAAAAATCGGTGCCGGCCATTTCACAGACTGCTTCCGGGCCGGCACCGATTACCGAATATCGTAAGCGTTCACAGGGCACCGCACCTGCTGCGTTGGCGGGCACTTGAAGTACATTAGTACGTCTGCCTACCCGCCGCCTTGCATCTGCGGCACCCTGCAAACGCTTACACCCGGGGGATTACGTGTAATTTACATTTTATACGGCGATATTGTCCGTGAACGGTTACGGAATATCGTAAGCCCTCTGCGCATCGGCGATTGCAACTTCCTCAAACGTTTTAATATCGCACAGAATCCGGGTGGCCGCATCGATGAGCTCCATGGCCAGGGCCGCACCGGTGCCTTCACCGAGCCGGAATCCCAGGTCGAGCAGGGGGACAAGGTTCATGTGCTCCAGCATACAGCGGTGTCCCACTTCAACGGAGTTATGGCTGGCAAACAGGAAATCACGGGCCTTTGGCGCCAGCTTGCAGGCCAGCAGAGCCCCGGCCGTGGAGATAAACCCGTCACAGACCACCGGGATGCCGTGGCTTGCAGCCCCGATCACCAGACCTGCCAGTCCTCCGATTTCAAATCCGCCCACTTTTGACAGCACATCCAGAGGATCAGAAATATCCGGACTGTTCACGGCCAGCCCCTTTTCAATGGTGGTAATTTTCAGTTTAAGTCCCTCATCATCCAGGCCGGTTCCCCTGCCTGTCAGGTCGGCCACCGGCAGTTTCGAGTATACGGCAATTATGGCTGTGGACGGGGTGGTATTACCGATACCCATATCCCCGGTGCCCAGCAGATGAACCGGGCTTTTGGCCGTCAGTTCATCGACGATTTCGATGCCGGCCTCTATGCTTCCGACTGCTTCATCCCTTGTCATGGCCGGCCCTCTGGCAAAGTTGTCGGTGCCTTTTTTGATTTTTTTATGAAAGATCGGCAGTTCGGACTCAAAGTCGACGGCCACGCCCAGATCGGCCACCTCAACCCTGGCACCGGCATGCCGGGCAAGGACATTGATGGATGCTCCGCCGTTTACAAAATTGTAGACCATCTGGGGAGTAACATCCGACGGAAAGAGGCTTACCCCTTCGGCACAGATTCCATGATCCCCGGCACAGGTAACGATGACCTTGTTTAGCAGTCGTACGTCAAGGGTGCCGAAGATCCCGGCAAGTCTGGCGCCGACATCCTCTAACAGTCCCAGACACCCTGCCGGCCGGGCCTGTTCACGAAGGCGTTTCCGGGCTGCCTCAACCATTTTTCCGTCAGGTTCGCTGATGTTTTGGATTGCATTTTCCAGTGTTTTCATGGGCATTGTTCTCCTTTGTTGTATTGATAAAGTCCTGTACTTTTGCCAAAAAAAAACCGTGTTGCAGCGTAAAAGTCTGCAACACGGAATATTGTGGACAAATTTCCGATGATTTGCTCTGGCAGGTCTTCTGACTTGCAGATCATCCCTGTGCCGCGCCTTCCCGCCTTTTTACGGCAGTGGCCTTTCACAGCACCGGTCCCTGCTTACAGCGCCGGTCCAACGTTACGGATTTTCACCGTATTCCCTTTTCACCGCCCGTTTCCGATAGGCGGCACCACAACAAATATGTTCACTCAATACATCATTATGAAAAAAAATCAAATCTTTTTTTATTCAGTTTTTGTCGAGTCCTGAATGAGTTGTGTTATTTCAGGTTTTAGCCCGGTATCGGGTTCCATAACAACTTTCGGCTCTTTTCGGCCAAAGAGTCCTGCAATGCTCCGGAATACTTTTTTGATACCGCGCCAGAGCCTGGGGAGCAGCCAGATCATGAGCAGGACAAAGCAGATAAGCAGCAGTATAAACAATAACGGGTGCTGAAGGGCAACCCACAGGCCGGCGATGACGGCAACGTCCTCGCCAATGGATACCGCCCAGTTTGAAAAGGGTTCCGGCGAGGTGTTGATCAGGACCCGTGTGCCGGATTTGGTGGCATGGGTTCCCGCGGCAATGCCTCCGCCAACGATGCCTGCAGCCAGAGCCAGGGCCGGATTGATGTCGCCGACAGCACCGGCAGCCAGGAGGGCACCGGCCGGAATACGGATAAATGTATGCACTGTATCCCAGCTCGTGTCCACCGCAGGCACCTTGTCGGCAAAAAACTCCACCAGATACATGATGCCGGCAGCACCAAGAACAATTGGGTTGGTGAGTATATGCAGGTCGGGCGGCAGGGCCATGTTGCCGCTTCCCCCCAGCAGGCCGAGCACCAGGATCGCGGCATAAAGGTTGATTCCGCTGGCCCAGGCAGCGCCCATGCTCAGGGCGATGATCTGTGAAATATGGTCAAGCTGTTCCATGATAGTATCCTTATATGTCCTTTAAAAGCCGGTTGGCAGGCGATGCATCGATCAGGACGTTGAACTGATGCAGGGCCTGGGAAAAGGAGGCAAGTGCTTTCTCATGAAAGGGCGGCAGAGCATCGTTTCCCCGGTTCTCCAGTGCATTGAGAATGTGATTAATGCTTATTCTCTGTATATCCATTGCCGGTTGAAAGGCAGGCGCATTTCCGGTTGTGGAAAGAATACGGCCTTTAGTGAGTTCTTCGAGCAGGTGCCGCACCTGACGGATTGGGAGTTTAAGTGTTTTGGAAACCTGGTCGGCGGTCAAAGGCGGCTTTCCATCGGCAAATCGCGTAATGATAAGATGGGCGATCCGCAGAGCCAGCAGTTTGTTCAGCCGTGCGCTGATATCGGGAAAGTCAGGCTCGAACTCGTACTGATTCATTGTCTGGTGGGCACAGGATACTTCCGCACCCCCAAGGACGATCAGCCAGCTCATCTGGAGCCATATCAGGAAAAGGGGCAGCGCTGCAAAACTGCCGTAGATAGCGTTGAATTTAGTAACGCCCACCTGGAAATAGATATAGCCAAGCTGCAGGATCTGAAAGACGGTCCCTGCCGCAACGCCTGCGATAAGCCCGGATTTGAATCGTACCCGTGTATTGGGCATCAGCAGGTAAACAAATGTCAGCAGTATCCAGATCAACCAGTAGGGTACCAGTCGCAGAACAAAAAATATCAGATCATTGAATATGCCCGGCAGTGTAATGCTTGTTGTTATCGCTGTGATCTGGGTGGTGATAAAGACGGTGGCGCTGCTGGATATGATGACGAGAACGGGACAGATCAGCATAATGGAGAGATAATCACTTATTTTTCGAAGAAAGGTTCGTGATACCTTTACGTTCCATATGTGGTTAAAGGCGCTTTCAATATTACCCAGAACTTTGATGACGGTCCACAAAAGAAAAACTACACCTATGCCGGCAATAATGCCGCCACGGGTATTTTCGAGCATGGAATTGGCAAAATCAATGATCCGCACAGCCACTTCCTGATGGCCGGATAACTCTTTCAGGAGCATCAAGCTGCATCTGTCCCGGACAAAACCACGCAGGGCCAGGGTGATGACGCGGGTCATACGTATGAAAAGCGCCTTGATACACGGCAGTTCATCAATTTTCATTTTCCATATGCCGGTCTGGAAAAAATCCGTGATGTCGAATATCAGAGGCTTGATTTTTTTCATTGATTTACCCCCGGAATTTTTCATACGAAGCATCCTGGCTATAATTGAAATATTCTTAGCTGTTCACGGTTTGCAGTTATCGGTTTCCGGTTGAAAAAACCGTGAACCGACAACAACCACGAACGGTTCTTCGTATTACGAAAGCTCAATAAATTGCGGCTCCAGTGAGCCATTGTGTATACGAATCAGCGCAACACAAGGCGGTGTGTTGAAACGCGGCATTACCGCGCTTCCCGGATTCAGAAAAAGTACACCGTTTTTTGTTTCAAGGGCAGGCCGATGGGTATGCCCGCTGATAACGGCGCTGAATCCGGCTGCATCAGGTTCCAGGTCAAGTGTACAGGGGTCGTGGAGTACATAAAGTATAGTCCGGCCGATCTCGACAACTTCGGTCAGGGGAAGTTTGTCAGCCCAGGGCCCGCGATCCATGTTTCCCCGCACCGCTGCAACCGGGGCGATTTTTCCCAGGGTTTCAAGAATGGCAGGCCTGTCGATATCGCCGGCATGTATGATCATGTCAACGCCTTTAAAGGCCGTGAGTACATCACCGGGTAATCTGCCGTGAGTATCTGAAACAACGCCTATTAGATGTGAATCGGAACCTGTCGGTTTTTCAGCCATTTCTTTTTATTTCCCGCCTGTTTTTTTCCACCGGACGGCTTTGGCTGTCTGCGGGCGGAACCTTCCGGCCAGATTTGAGTTGCAATTTGTTAAATTCTTGCATAAAATTTTAAGAAAAACAATTTATTAATCATCGCTTGGAAATATGGAGGTGAAAATTGATCAATAAGGCAATTCTGGTGGGCAGGCTTGGAAGGGACCCTGAAATTCGTTACACAGCCAGCGGTATGGCGGTTGCAAATTTTACTATAGCTACTTCGGAAAAATGGAAAGACAAAACCAGCGGAGAGATGCAGGAGCGTACCGAATGGCATCGTATCGTGGCCTGGGGCAAACTGGGCGAAATCTGCGGTGAATACCTGGCCAAGGGCAGGCAGGTTTATATCGAAGGCCGCATCCAGACCCGGCAATGGGAAGACAAGGACGGCAACAAACGCTATACAACCGAAATCGTGGCCAATGAAATGAAAATGCTCGGCTCCAGAGATTCCGGAGATGAACAAAGATCGGCCGATCCCTCGGCGGTACCTGAATACAGCGGTCCCCCGCTGGCTGAAGACAAGGATGATGAAATTCCTTTTTAAACATTAGCCTGGAACAAATCGCAAAATTTGATACAAAAAAACCCGTTATTATTGCGGGTTTTTTTGTTTAGCGTTCGAATCTGCTCTGGTTTTGCAGCCTCTTTTAATAATCATCCCACCCCTCTAAATCGACATTCGTAAACTCATTGGTAATGGCGAGGCTTTCTTGTCCGGCGTTGCGATATCCCTCTTCCAATGTATTATCAGGGACGTTTTTTGATCATGTTCAATTTGTTTTTGCCCGGTGAAATGAACAATAGAGGAGCGCTGTGAGTTGCACCAGGATACTTCCACACGCAGCGTGGTATTCCCCATCACATATAGTAATCCATCCATAGGAAATTCTTGACAAAAATACAAAACTGGTATCTATTTTGATTTGAATTATGGGAAAAGGAAATATCCCGGATGATCAGAGATGATTTGCTGCATAAAACACTTCTGCTTGATTTAGAGACGACACGATCCGGGCGCATTCGACATATCGGGGCGGTTTTTAAGGACACTGTTTTTGAAAAAAAAAGCCATGCCCATTCAAGAAAATCCCTTGAGGCCCTTGACGATTTGGCCCGGAATGCGGATTTTGTTCTGGGCCACAATCTTCTGGGGCATGATTTTCCCGTCCTGAAAGCAGTTGCACCATGGCTTGAAATTCTCAAAAAGCCGGTGATTGATACCCTTTATCTGTCACCGCTCGCATTCCCACAAAATCCATATCATCGACTGGTAAAGAATTATAAACTGGTCAGATCATCCATCAACAGCCCGGTTGAGGATGCAAAACTGGCTGCTTCGGTATTTGCGGATCAATGGGAGAGTTTCACCGCCACGGGAGAGGAAAAAGCCACCCTTGTCGATTTATATCGTTTTTGTTTTCATGACAGCGGTTTTAACGGTTTTTCCGCAATGGGGATTTCTACGGTTTTTTCATTGATTGCCCCAAAGGCAATCCGGACCCCTGATGAAGCCCTTGAATATTTTATAAAGCACACCATGGGAATTGCATGCGATAATGCGGTTGAAAAAACACTTCCTGAAGTACTTGCAAACGCCGAAAGGCGGCCGGCGGCCGCATACTGCATGGCGTGGCTGCAGGTGGCGGGGGGCAATTCGGTGCTGCCGCCCTGGGTAAGATATCGATTTCCGGAAATACCTGCGATCATTAAAACACTGCGGGAAGAGCCCTGCGGCGGTTCATCCTGCACCTACTGCACCAAAAATCATGACCCCGAGCGGCAGTTGACCCGATTTTTCGGTTATTCCTCTTTTCGTGAAACACCCCGGACCCGGCAAGGTGAAAGTTTGCAGCGGGCCCTTGTAAAGGACTGTATGGGCGACAGCTCAGTATTGGGGATACTGCCCACCGGCGGCGGCAAATCTCTTTGTTACCAGCTTCCGGCACTGGTGCGCTATTGGCGGCGCGGGACGCTGACCATAATTCTTTCTCCGCTTCAGGCCCTGATGAAAGACCAGGTGGACAACCTGATCAAAAAAACAGGCACCCTTTTTGCCGAGGCGGTCTACGGCCTTCAGACACCGCCGGAGCGCGGGGCGATATTTGAAAGGATAAGGCTGGGCGACACGGCAATTTTGTACATTTCCCCGGAGCAGCTTCGCAGCAAAAGTGTTCTTAATATTTTAAGACAGCGCGAGATCGGCTGCTGGGTGTTTGATGAAGCGCACTGCCTGTCCAAGTGGGGACACGATTTCAGGCCGGATTATCTCTACGCTGCCCGTTTTATCAGAGAATTCGCCAGGGAACAGAGTTTTCCCGTGCCGCCGGTCGGCTGCTTTACGGCCACTGCAAAAAAAAGTGTCATCGAGGAGATCACTACCCACTTTCGCGAAGAACTCAACCATGATTTGCGCCTATACGCAGGTGGTGTGGAACGGGAAAATCTGTCTTTTGAAGTTGTCCCTGTATCCACGGCCCGAAAGCTGGAAAAAACCCATGAAATCATCCAGGACCAGCTCAATTCTGCGGATGGGCCGGCAGGTATCATTGTTTATGCCGCAACCCGAAAGGCGACAGAGGAAATAAAAGATTTTCTGCAGCACCAGGGTGTGCTTGCAGAAGCATTTCATGGCGGATTGGAGGCCGGGGAGAAACGAGAGATCATAGAGGCTTTCGTGGCCGACCGGATTCATGTTATGTGCGCAACTAATGCTTTCGGCATGGGGATCGACAAGGAAAATATTCGGCTTGTACTGCACTACGAGATGCCCGGGTCCCTGGAAAACTACATCCAGGAGGCCGGGCGCGCCGGCAGGGATCTGAAACCGGCGAGTTGTATCCTTTTATACGATTCCCGGGATGCCGGCAGGCAGTTCCAGATGGGGGCTTTGTCCGAAGTAAAACAAAAGGAGATCGCGCGCATCCTGCGTGCATTGCGGCGCAAGAAGCGAAATCAATATGGTGAAATCGTCGTCACAAGCGATGAATTGCTGCGGGATGATGATCTGGCCGACATGCACAGCCTGAAACCTGATTTCAGAGACACTAAGGTCAGGGCCGCCATTGCCTGGCTGGAAAGGGCCGGTTTTTTGAAGCGTAACCAGAACCTGACGGAGGCCTTCCAGGGAAAACCGCTGGTCAACTCCATCGAAGATGCGGAAAAAATGATGGATCGGCTAAATCTGGGTCAGCATACAAAAAAATTGTGGCTCAATATTTTACAATACATCATCAACAGCGCGGAAGATCGCGGGGTCAGGGCGGACGCCCTTGCCGAAGCATTGTTTCCGGAAAAGGAAATACTGCTGGCAATGGAAAAAAAGACAGGCCTGACGGCCGCCCAGATCGTGATAACAGCCCTTCATGATATGGCGGATGCCGGGTTGATAGACCAGGGGATTTTGTTGTCGGCTATTTTCCGGCCAAAAGGGAAAAACAGGGCGTCAATGGTTTTCCAGGCTTCCTGTGATCTTGAAAATAAGCTTGTCAGCCTGCTGCAGGCAGAGGACCCCGATGCCGATGACGGCAGCCCGGTGGGCCTTAACATCCGCCGTCTGAACCAGAAACTAAATAACGAGGGGTATGAAACCACTCCTGACGTGCTGCGGCAGCTGATCAAAGGCATATCATATGACGGCAAAGGCTTTGCCGCGTCACAGGGCAGCTTCGAGCTTAACTACATCGATCGCAATCACTACCAGGTAAGGCTTCAGCGCAGTTGGCAAAACATCAGAAAAACTATTTTCTTGAGACAGAATGTGGCTCATGTGATTTTGCAGACACTGGTGGCGATGGCGGAAAAACACGTAGCGGAAAACGGCGGTGAAATGACCGGTGATGTGCAGCTCCCCTTTACAAGTGACGACCTGTCAGCCGCCATCAGGTCCGACATAACATTGAGTGTAGAAGTAAAAAAGGTGTTGCCGGCAATCGACAGGGCGCTCATGTTTTTGCACGAACAGAAGGTGATCACATTGCAGGGCGGACTGGCCATCCTCAGGCAGGCCATGACCATTCGTCTGGACAAGGCTGCCAAAGGCCGTTATTACAACAAAGGTGATTTTAAGCCGCTGGCCGTTCATTATCGGGAAAAACGCCTGCAGGTACATGTGATGATGCGCTATGCCACCCTGGCGCTTGAAAAGCTTGCAGGAGCACTCACGCTGGTGCTGGATTATTTTGCCCTGGGTAGAATAAAATTCATCAACAGGTATTTAAAAGATGATAAAGATCTGCTGGAAAAAGCCACCACGGCTGAATCTTATCGTACAATTGTTGAAAACCTGCGAAATCCCGTACAGATTTCCGCAGTAGGCAGGCCGATAGAGGATAACATGCTCATTCTCGCCGGACCGGGGTCCGGCAAGACGACGGTAATTGTTCACAGATGTGCCTATCTGCTGGAGGTCGAGCGGATACCTGCGCGGCAGATACTGGTGCTTTGTTTCAATCATAGCTCGGCAATGGTGCTCAAAAACCGACTCTCGGGCCTGGTGGGAAGATCGGCAAAAGGAGTTATGGTTGCCACCTATCACGGAGCTGCCATGCGGCTGACCGGTATTTCGATTCGGGATATGGCCGAAACCTGCAGTAGAGACAGTATTGATTTCGATGGTATCATTCAGGGAGCGGTAAAACTGCTGAAAGGCGAAAAAGAGATTTCCGGCATCGAACCGGATGAAGTAAGGGATCGGTTGCTGGCCGGATACAGCCACATTCTTGTGGATGAATACCAGGACATCGACGAAGATCAGTACAACCTGGTATCGGCCATTGCCGGCCGGTCGACAGCAGAGGAAGAGGGCCGTCTGACAATATTGGCCGTGGGGGACGACGATCAGAATATTTATACTTTCAGGGGTGCCAATGTCCGCTTTATCCGGCAATTTCAAAAAGACTACGGCACAAAGATTATTTATCTTATTGAAAACTACCGTTCCAGTAAAAACATCATTGCCGCGTCCAACATATTAATCCGTAATAATAGAGACAGAATGAAAGGGGAATACCCCATTTGCATCAACCGGGAGCGGGAGCCCAATCTGCCCGGCGGAAGGTGGGGGCGGATTGATCCTGTGAGTAAAGGGCGGGTTCAAATCGTTTCGGTCAAGGATCTGCTTCACCAGGCCGATTATGTAAAGAGCGAAATTGATCGAATAAAGAATCTTGACCCGAATGTAAAATGGGAAGATTTTGCCGTTTTGTCACGAACCAAAGCCCCGCTGGCACCTGTCAGGTCGGTGTTGGAAAATGCCGGGTACCCCCTGAAGACGACTTTGGACAAAAGTTTGCCTCTTCATCGGGTACGGGAAATTCAGACAGCTTTGGAATGGCTGATGTTAAAGGAAAATGAAAATTCTCGTGCCAGCGATTTGCAGACAGGATTGAGCAGCGTCCGGGGTGAGAGAAAAACAAATGTCTGGTGGCAATTGATCGAAATGTTTTTAAACGCATACCGGCAGGAAACGGCCGACAGCATTTTGCCGGTTAGCCGGGCGATAGATCACCTGTATGAATTCCTGGCTGAACAGCGCAGGGAAAAAACAGTGGGACATGGTATTTTTATGAGCACTGTTCACTCGGCCAAAGGCATGGAATTTCCCCATGTGCTTATTCTGGACGGAGATTGGAGCAAATCCACTGGCAAAACCCAATGGGAGGAAGAGCGGCGGGTCATGTATGTGGGTATGACAAGGGCCGGAGAAACCCTTCACCTGCTTAAAACGTCAGGAAGGGTAAACCCGTTTTTAAAAGAAATCAGGGGTGACTTTATGATGTCGCTGCCGTATCGAGAATTGTCCGGGGCGCATAACCACGTTGATAAAAAATATGAGATACTGGGCTTGAACGAAATTTATATGGACTATGCGGGAAGTTTTCTGCCAAAGCATCCTGTTCACGGTTATCTTGGCGGACTAACAACAGGACAATGTGTCTTTTTCCGCCGAAATCAGTCAAAAATGGAAATCCATGATCGTTCCGGCAGATGTCTGGCCATGTTGTCAAATGAGGGGGCTGATAAATGGCGGAAGCGGCTGGACCACATTCTGGAAGTGCGGGTTGTGGCCATGTTGCGACGCAATCGGGATGATCCCGATGAAAATTTTCAAAACAGGATCAAGTCGGATCAGTGGGAACTTCCTGTCCTGGAAGTGGTCAGTTTGAAAATGAACCAGCCTGAAGCAGGATACGCTGTGAATTGAGGTAAAAAAAAGAACCTCTTTGCTCTATTCTCTTTCCTATTTTTCCAGTGAGACCTGACACCGCCGATGCTGCCATTCTTGCGGAAATCGAAAACGGTGAGATCGTCTATGAAAGATGAATTAGAGGCCTCGGGTGCACATGCTTTTATCTCTACCCCCCGAGATCTGGTTACAGCATTCAACGGAAAAGCGAACCGGCGGGTATAAATATAGCGGTTGGCAATTTTGTATCCCCGGTGCCATATTCAAATGGCACTTTTTTGAGGTTTTTAATTAATGATCCGTCTGAACACCAATTTTATGAATCAAATAATCATTGAAAAAGGCGTCAGACCAAAGGCTCAATTCATCTTTTTGCCCTGAGTTTTTTAAAAATGGTTCGACATCACTTTTTGCCAGGGAAAAATCAATCTCTTTAATTTTTTCCGATATCAATTCAACAAGTTTCTCTTTAGTCAGCACCTCTGAAAAATCAATATGGCCTGTTTGCAGCATTTTATTCTTAAGATAACGCAGGTCACATGGAATATTGTTTTTTACAAACCAGATTAAATCATACCAGTCACGGCCTTTGATATTGGTTCTTATTGTTCGACATAACAGGGCATGCATTTTGCCCGCAAATAAACTGGGTAATGTCATCGTTTTAATGGTAAACGGAATTGGGTGGAGGTGGTATTTGAGGTCATTGGTAAACCCGATTGCCGGGTCCTGATCGATTTCCAATTTTATCTTCATCACAGCATTTTTATGTGTCTTTAAATTTGAATTAATTTTTAATAGATGGACTAATGTGTTTGCTTTGATGAAAGCGGAATCAATGGTGCTTTTATTCTTCTTGTCTTTTTCTGCTACCAAAACCTCAAAACCCCATAGTTCCAGTTCTGATTTTACTGCACCAAGATATTTTTTAATATCGAAAGTTTTTTCCGGCTGAATTAATGAGAAATCCAAATCCTCAGAAAACCGGTCCAGCTTATGCAAAATTCGTAATGCGCTCCCACCGTAAAAAACAGCCCTTTCATAAAATTTTGATCGCCATAAACCAAGCAAAACGATTTCCTGCAGGATCTCTTTAAGCGCATTCTCATGATCATGAACCGTATGTAATTCATACCTGTTCAGCATTTGTTCTATTTTCTCATCAAACATAATCTTCCTTCAGGCAATTGAGCAGCAATTTTATACTTTGCCTTCGATATCCAGTCATGATTTCTTCTAATAATGATAAATCAAAAATTTTAGTAACAGTGTCATCCAATCGCATTAACTCGATAAATTCCTTCATTTCTTTTTTCGTTGAAATATGCGCCTGCATAGCGGTCATGTCGCAGAGCGCCTTTTCAGGAGAGGCAATTAGAAAGCGTTTTCCATCTCCGCTATCTTCAAGCCGAATCCCAATATTGAATGCTTTTTTGGGGCAATGGAAATAAGAAAATCTGCCAACCGGAGTTTCAAACAACTTCTTTCGTTTCATTGTCATGCTGATTGTTAATTCAACACGTTCGGGTATCATGCTCCAAAAAGCCATTGCGGTTTGAGCGGTGATGTAAGACGGCCCATAGATCAGATTAGCCAGGACAAATTTGTTGTACGGCTTATTATACTCTTTGCCCAACACATAAAGGCCCTTTTTAATCCTGACGATATCCTTATCCCTGAGGAGCCCCCTGATTTTGTCTCTTGGCTTTTTGTAGTCCCTTAAAGTATGCAACAGCAAATTATAATCAAACTCTGCCGGTAACTGAATTAAATTTTTCATAAATAGCAACCAATATGTCTAATATTTTGGACTTACTGGATTGAATTTAATTTGTCAAAGAAGAATTGTCAAGAAATTTATCATAACCACACCATTAAGGCCGACGGCAAAAACCGTTCCGTTAAACCGATCTTGTCCAGCGTCTTTTTTCAATCATTTTAATCTGCTGAAACAAAAGATCAATAATACTGTGATATCTTTGAGCCATGAAAAGCAGATCCGCATGGGAGCACAAGGTCTCCAGGTTTCCTCCACACCGACGTGACTCGCTTCCTGCTTTCCAATTTCCCTTTCCTTCCCGGACTGGAAGGTGATTTTGTTTATCATGATGGCATTTATTGCAGCAGTGATGGAAACTATTTGGAAGGGTTGTGCCGTTTTAAAGACAGAGAGGGTGAAAAATGGGAGTTAAGAATTTCCGCTGAACCCTCCAGCCGGAAGGGCTGTTCAATTTTTACTATAAATATTTCCAAAGACCGGAAAGGGATTCAACAAATCGATTTTGCATACAAGGGAAAGCCCGGAGACATAATGAACATGGGAGTCACACCCTTTTGTGTAAATGGAATGCCGGGAATCACTGAAAGCAGGTTTGCCGTCTGTTTGATTGCTAAATTCTGATATGTCCGCATCCTTTTCTATCAAAATTTTCAAGATGTCAGTGCGGCCTAGGGCCAACGGAACCTTTTGACAGGGATGCCTTTTGATTCGGCGAATGCGGTAAAATCGTCAACAGCAGACGTATTGCCGTTGTAAAGTTCCTTTAAAAGCTCCATCAGTAAGCGATCCTTATCATCTTTATCGACTGCGGCAATTACTTCTGTTTCATAATCTCCAGGCCCAAAGGAGTTTCTGGTCAGCCGCAGGTCACCCTCTTTTGTAATTTCAGCATCCACATAGTCTGAAACATCTCCCTTTTTTCCGGCGATCTCTATCCCCGACATCTTCATCCCCTTTTTTTCAAAATATATTGATTGGTCTGAATGTAATTTTCTGGTCTCTGGTCGCAATCACTGCAGTAATTTATCAAGATCAGGCACCAGTTTTTTAACATCATCAGCAAATGCCCGGATATCGCCCTTGAGGTTTCCGGTATCTTTTCCGCCACAGTGATATACTGTTCCGGAAATAATTTCATCCCGGCTTTCAAAAAATGAAATTATTTCACTTGTCCCACCGGTGCAGCCATTATCCTCCGTGAATTCAGCTTTACCGATTTCGATTTTCTTCAACGAATGGATAACATTATCATACTGCTTGTCTGATAATGTATAGTTCTTCTCCGACAGAATATCCCCATAACTGTCTACCGTAATCTTTACCAGGCCCGGAGCCGAAGCATCCCGGTAATGATAAATTATTTGATGAATAGCCCTCTGTTTCATATGTGGTTGCCTTTTTTGTACAATCTTACCATCTCCTTCGTCCGCATAAGCGATTTTCGCCCCGGGGTTTTTCACAGCCCTCATAAAATACCCTTCTTCAACGGAAACTGTTTGATATGATTGATATACATAGATACCGGTTATGGTAAATAACAGGATGACAGAGAGGGCATATTTTGCAAATTGATACATCAAACCTGAAGCGATTCCTTTTAGCCCGCATTTCTCATGAACAGCCCATAATACAATGCAAGAAATCTCCTGCCGACATAAATTTCAAGGGAATAACCGGATTTCCCTGTTTGTCAATATACCCCCATTTCCCGCCCTGCATGGACCAGTGTTCACCTTCATGGACCTTTTCACATCCGGAACAGACAACTGCAAGACCTTCAGAAAACGGGTGGCCAAAATCAAACATGGGCGCAATTACTACTCGACCTCTGGTGTCAAAATAACCGATTTTACCGGCAATTAAAAAACGAGCCAATCCCTCCTTAAATGGGTCAGGACCATTATCAAATACAAAGGGCCTGATCACGATGCTGCCTCTGGTATCAATATAGGCCCAGCCATTTATATCAACTACGGCAGCGATTCCTTCAGGAGAAAAATCAAAAGCGATTATAAACTGAGGAGGAATAACTTCTTTGCCCCTGCCATCAATGTATCCCCATTTATCATTATCTTCAAAAGGCGCCGGCAGTTCCCCGGCATGGCAGAAAAATGGATTATTAATAGATAACAGGAGTATCGCAACTATCAATTTACTAATTGTTTTCATAATTCCACATTGATCTCGATGTCGCCTAAATCGACCACTGACTTCTCAATATTGAGTTCTATCGGACCTGGCAGGTTTTTCACTTTGATTCTGTCAGCGGAAATACCAAAAGGGATAGTTTCACGTTCTGTCATGAGTGCCAGGGTATACTTTCCCTGACCAAGGTTCTTAAAGAGGAATCTGCCCTCCTGGTCCAGGGCGCGGGCGTCGACCATGGATATAGGCTGATTCCACATACTGATTTTATCACCTGTCAGGTCGGCTGAGAAAAGTGCAACCTTTGTATTTGCCGGTATATAACCATTAACCTTTATGCCCCCGGTAATCTTTCCAGCAGTTAACATGGGGGCGGCAGGGATTACTATCCAGTCGCTGATTTCTGATTGATCAGACTTCAACTGTTCAGCTTTTTTAATCCACTGCCCGGCTTCATCAAACATGTTGAAATGAATGAACCCTGCCGCTATTTTGGGGATTATTTTTTTGCCGAAATACCAGATTTTTTCATCACTGAAAGCCCTGAGATAACCGATGTTCCTGTCTGTAACCGGCAGGGATTTCATACTGGAGATCATCATAATCCGAGGCAGCATGAGGTGAAATGATGCCTTAAACTGGTATTCCCTGCCCAGCTCAATGTCCCAAAGGGCGTGATATCCCTTAAAAAGAACATCAAAAGCAGTGTATTTATAGATTGAACCATCCGGATGATTATCAATATACTTAATAATCCTGGTCAAGTTCTCTTCTGAAAGCGTAACAATATTTTTGCCCATCATGCTGTAACCCTCTACCGCCATAGGCCATTCCTGCAACAGCACACCACTGCTGTTGTCAGCGGATTTGAACAGTAAAATGGTTTTGCTCTGCTCCGCCGACGAAGAAAGACCGGCGGCTTGGGCAAGGTCCTTTTTGTCAAGGTCGTATTTTACTGCGGCATGTTGATTTATTCCCAACACGGAAAGCAGACAGACAACAGCCAGGGCGCCCGGCAGGATTAATCGCCGATACCGGTAGCCCCAATCACGGTTGACAGGCGCAAACCCCAGGGTCAGGCCGGCAACCATGCACCCGCATACTGTTAACATTGTGACCATCATAAGCCCAAGATACTTGAAGCCAAGGATCGAAGTTTCACCACTCTGGTCAAGAACTTCACTGATAAGGAGAAAAAATCTGTTAAATGTCCAGTCAATGCTGAAGAAAAGGCTGGTAGTCAGAATGCCGGCAAGAGCCCCAAGCGCAAGACACTCCAGGGGCCTGGCCTTTTTGTCAGCTGACCCCATTTTAAAGGAGGAAAGATCTCCTGCCCACCCGGTTTCACCAACAATGAGCCACGTAAGCCCGCCCAATACTGCCGTTTCAAAATAAGCCGAAATTATGGGGATGCCGGAGATATTGTTATCAGACATAAATGTCATAAATGGCCTGTTTATTGTCATTCCAAGGGCGTATTCTATGACGGCAGCTAAGAGATAAACACCTGCTAAAGTGACAAGCACGGCGCTGAGTTTCAGTTTGGCGGTTCGGCTCCGCAAGTTGGTGATTGTGATCTGGGGATTCAAAACCAGAAGACAAAACAGGGCTGTTATGAGTGACACCGTCAGGGTAGGCAAAAAGATAAAAAGGGTGGTGTTTTCAGCTATTCGTTCCGCTATCCCGGTCATGGTTACGAAATCCTGTTTTTCCGCTATTGTCAGGATCTGGTTAGTCAGATCGGGTGAGGCTATCGCTATCAGGATTGTAGTGACGGCCAGGCCTGTGACAAGACCGCATATAGACATCAGTACAATAAAGGATATTTCTTTTTTCATAAGGAAATCCTGTTTGACCGTTTAGGTCCGGTCTGCAAATA
>NBLJ01000090.1 GCA_002084545.1 Desulfobacteraceae bacterium 4572_123
CGCTCCAAATTGTTATTAAATTTTTTCGAATAGATAAAAACCGTTGCTTTTTTAAAAAACCGTTGCTATTGCGAGGGTCTGATAAAGATTTATTTTTTGTGTGGTAATTTTTTATCTGTGGCAATTGTATAATGGTGGGTTTAAAAAAACAATGGAGGAAAAATTATATGCCGGGTATCGGGGAAATTAAACAAAAGCTGAAGGAAACGGATTCAACCAAAATCTTTTTTACTGATTTAAGAGGTCGGCTGATGAGCCTTCCCGTCAACGGTGAACATATCGAGTCGATAGTAAGAGACGGCATCGGTTTTGACGGCAGCTCCATTGCTGGGATGGCAACTGTTGACAATAGTGACAAGCTTTTATTTCCTGCAATAGAAAGTTTCAAAACAGTGGAGTTGAATGATGAGAAACTTGGTTTTTTTATTGGTCGGATCTATGATGAAAGAGAGACGCGGGCCAAGGCCGATCCCCGGGTCGTGCTGGAAGATGTGCTTATTGAAGCGGAGACCGAATACGGATTTAAATTTATTGTTGGACCGGAGCATGAGTTTTTTCTGCTGACCGGAGATGAATTTGGAAAAAAGGATCATTCGGACCGGGCCGGATATTTTAATGCCACCCCTCAGGACAAAGGAGAAAGTGTAAGGAACCGGATTATAAGCGTTTTAAGAAAATGTGGCATTCAGTTTGAAAAGGCCCATCATGAGGTTACGCCGTCTCAGCATGAAATCAATCTGCTTTGCACCGATCCCATTGATGGGGCCGATCGAACCGTATTATTTAACTATGTTACAAAAAAAGTAGCGCAGGAATTCGGCTATCATGCGACGTTCATGCCCAAACCCTTTGACGGGTTTAACCGCAATGCATTTCATATCCACCTTTCCATGCTGGACATGAAGGGCAATAATCTTTTTTATGACGCCGGTGCAAACGGGCAGATCAGCAAAACGGCCCTGCATTTTATCGGCGGTATCATGAAATATGCCCGCGAGACATCCATTATCATGGCGTCCACTTTTAATTCCTACAAAGCCTACGTGCTGGAGCGTGAGGCCCCGATGATTAAAAGCTGGGGATTCAGAAACAGAAGTTCCATGGTGCGGATACCCTATTCGAACAGTCCCGAGAATACAAGAATCGAACTGAGAAGTCCTGATCCGGCAGGTAATGTTTATCTGCAGATGGCCACTTTAATTGCCATGGGACTCCAGGGTATCAAAGAGGAGCTTGACTGCGGCCGCCCCGATGTCGGCAGTACGTATAATAAAAATTTCAAAACACGTGTATTCGACAAACGGTTTTTACCCAGATCGCTTTACGAAGCCCTGGTCGAAGCCGAGAAAGGCCAGTTTTTAAAACAGATCCTGGGAGAGAGTCTTTATACGAATTACATGAAGTTGAAAATCGATGACTGGGAAGGACATCGGACTCATGTGACCCCCAGAGAATTGAACAACTATCTGGATTCTTAGTCGCCTGTATTTTTGATGAAAAAAGATGACCCGGACTGTCCGGTTCGAAAGCAGGTCGTTCCTTCCATGAAGGAAAAAGAAAATAAGTTCGGGATGCCTAATTACCTGATATGGAAAGAAAATCGTGCTACTGACGAAGTCAGGCCCGACAGCATCGCCCGCCAGTACATAGATCGCATTGCCTTTACGGTAACCGATGTATGCGCCAATTACTGCCGGCACTGCTTTCGAAAAGAAGTGGTGGTGGATCGTGATTTGAAGCTTCGCATGGACGTGGAAGAGGGGCTGCAGTGGATCACGGAACATGAGGAGATCAGGGATGTCCTGATTACCGGGGGTGATCCTTTTATCCTTTCCGATGATAAAATCGACTATCTGATTCGCAAGCTGCGGGAAATTCCGCATATCCAGATGATAAGATTTGGTACCCGCACCCCGATTGTGCTGCCTCACCGTATTACCCCGGGGCTGAAAAAAGTTCTGAGCGGTTATCACAAAGTCCCGATATGGATCAATACCCAGTGTAATCATGCCAATGAAATTACCGAGCACACGGCCAAGGCCGTATATGATCTGCTGAGCTGCGGTGTCAATGTGGGTAACCAGGCTGTTTTGCTGAAAGGCATCAACGATGATACCGAGTCGTTTAAGGCCCTGCATCAAAAGCTTCTGACGGTTCGTATTCGCCCTTACTATGTGTTTTACTGTGAACCGGCACCGGGTATCGACCACTTCCGCACTACCGTGGAAAAGGGAGCGGAGCTTATCCGGGACGCAATTCGCGGTCATACCACCGGGCTGGCCCAGCCCATGTATGTTATTGCCACCAATATCGGCAAAATTCCGCTCATGCCGGATTATTATATTGTCGATAAAAATGAAAAAGAGTATACTCTGAAGAATTACCAGGGTAAAACCACGCTTTGGCCCAATATGCCTGAATAATTGTTAACTTATGGTTTTACGGGGTCCCCTCCCTGCCGGTGAGGGGACCTTTTTTTATCTCCGCCCTGCCGCCGGTGAACCGATCCCGAGCATCGTACCACCACCAGTCGTTTTCGATTACCGGATCATGGCATTTTATTTTGCCGTTGATATTGATCTTTGGTGCCAGGGCAATTTCATTTCTGCCGCATCGCATCAAACGATCACAGGTCATCATCCAGCCGATTAAAAAACCATGTTTTCTCAGACTCTCATCGCAGTATCGGGAGCAGGAGGGGTACATGGGGCACTCACCTCTCCTGACACCGTTAAGATGGTTCAACGGACCTTTGTAAAAGTCAAGCAGCAGAGATTCAAAGTTTGAATTTTTTTCGGAAATATCCTGGGAAGCCCGCGGCAAGGTGGTGCAGGCGGTAAAAAACAGCGGCATCAGCAGCAATATGCAAAAGAGCTGAATCATGGTCCCTGCCCGGTGGTAAAAGATCCTGTTGACGACGACCAGCGTGTCGGTCACCCTGCGGATGAGGCTGGGCGGCAACCCGGCCATGAGGGCGTTGCGCGTGAATTCAAGTTGAAGTGCTTCAAGCATGGTTTCAGGTTCCGGTTTTTAGGGCTGTTCGGTCAATCCCGGAATAATAAACATGCAATAAATAAAATGCAACTGATTTACAAAAAGGTCTTTATATGCCCTGTATCCGGACTATTTTTTGATCCGGCTTGTTTTTTTTGTTTAAGTTTGATTATAATGAATTATATCAGAAGCTGCCGGATAAGGAGGATGGCATGGGAAAAATTTTCAGACAAACAGAGCCCGAATTGACCCGGAGGGAATTATTATGGGTTGCTTCAATGTCGGCAGTGGGATTTACAATCGGCTGTGCAGCCAACCCGGTTACAGGCCGTTCCCAGTTTATGCTGGTTTCCGAAGATTCGGAAATTCAGATCGATAAAAAAAATTCACCGCACCAGTTTTCAGCGGATTACGGTCCGCTTCAGGATGCCGGACTTAATAATTATATTCAAGGGGTCGGGCTGAAAATGGCCGGTAATACGCACCGGCCGTATATGCCTTATTCCTTCAGGGGAGTTAATGCAACCTATATCAATGCATACGCTTTTCCCGGAGGAAGCATTGCCGCCACAAGGGGCATTCTTTTAAAACTTCAAAGCGAGGCGGAGCTTGCCGCACTGCTCGGTCATGAGATGGGACATGTCAACGCACGGCATACGGCTCGGCAGATGTCCATGGGTATGATGACGCAGGCCCTTGTGGGCGGTGTCAGCATGTATGCCGGATCAAGGAGCGCCTCCCTTGGAAAGCTTGCGTCCAGTCTGGGAATGATCGGCACCGGGGCTTTGCTGGCCTCATACAGCCGCGACAATGAGCGGGAGGCCGATGCACTTGGAATGGAATATATGGTGCAGACCGGTTACGGAACAGGCGGTTTCGTGGGACTGATGGGAATGCTGAACAACATGGCGCATCGCAAGACAAGTGCCGCCGAACTGCTGTTTGCTACCCATCCCATGAGTATCGAACGCTACAACCAGGCTGTGAAGTCGGCAAAGCGTCAATATGAGGCGGCTGGAAAATATCCGGTATATCGGGAACGATATATGGATAATACGGCCGGGCTCAGAAAAATCAAAGGCGCCATAGAGGATCTGCAGAAGGGAGAAAAAGAGATGGGCGGCCGGAAATATGAAGCGGCGAAGGCCTTTTTTGACACTGCATTGAAAAAAGCACCTTTAGACTATGCCGGTCTGATAATGATGGCCAAATGCCAACTGGTTCTCAAAAATAATGTCAAAGCACTCAGGTATGCTGAAAAAGCCCGGAAAATATATCCCCGGGAAGCCCAGGCCTGTCACATTCTGGGATATGCCATGATCCGCAGGAAAAAATATGAGGCGGCATTGGAAGAGTTTGCCGAATATGAAAGGCTGCTGCCGGGTAATCCCAACAGTATATTTTTTAAAGGACTGGCCCTGGAGGGAATGGCGAAAATAGAGCCCTCGGCTGAGAATTATTACCGCTACCTGAAGATCGTCAATCAGGGGTCCCAGGCCCGCCATGCCTACCAGCGTCTTGTGGAGTGGGGGTATATCAAACCGCAGTCATGATCCCGGAAGGACCGGGTTTTCAACTGAATCCCATCAACCGGCCGCCGTGATAAACCAGGAAGGACAGGGCCCATGCAAGGCCGGTACTGTAGCAGATGCTGAAAAGCATCCATTTTGATGACCCGGTTTCTTTTTTGATGGTCGCGACCGTTGCCAGGCAGGGAATATAGAGCAGTACGAAAACCATCATGGACAATGCCCCCATGCCGGTCATTCCGGAGGACTTCAGAACCTTGCCGAGGGCGTCGGGCTCATCATTGTCTCCGGTGGCATATAATACACCAAGGGTGCTGACTACGATCTCCTTGGCCACAAATCCGGTGAGAAGTGCAATTCCTCCGCGCCAGTCGATTCCAATGGGCGCGAATACCGGTGCCAGAACCTTCCCAATTTGTCCCATGTAGGATTTTTCGACTTTTTCAGCCTTCCTGGCGCGTTCCAGGTCGGCAACGACAGTGTCGCGCTCCTTTTCCAGGATGGTTTTTTGCTGCGGTGATTCAACTGCAAGCTGCTGATCATATTCGGCCCTTATACCGGCAATATTGGCTGTATAATCCTGTGAATAGTCGATATCTGCCGGAAAGGAGGAAAGCGTCCATATGATAATGGAACCGACGAGGATAATGCCGCCCATTTTTTTTAAAAACATTTTGCTGCGGTCCCACATATGGATTAACAGGCTTTTTACCATGGGAACACGGTATGGAGGAAGCTCCATCACAAACGGAGCATCGGCCCCTCGCAGGAGGGTGGAACGGAACATGCGCCCGCTGATAATTGCAATGACAATTCCGGCCAGATAAATTGAGAAGATGACCGTGCCGGCCTGTTCGGCAAAAAAGGCTCCGGCAAAAACAATATAGATGGGAAGTCGTGCGGAGCAGGACATAAAAGGGGTGATTAATATTGTCAGAATACGATCTTTTTCGCTTTCAAGGGTTCTGGTCGCCATTATAGCCGGGACACTGCATCCGAATCCCATCAGCATGGGGATGAAAGATTTGCCGTGCAGCCCGATGAGGTGCATGATCTTGTCCATCAGAAATGCGGCCCGCGACATATAGCCCGTGTCTTCAAAAAGTGCTATGCAAAAAAACAGTATCAATATGTTGGGCAGGAAAATAATAACACTTCCAACGCCGGCGATAATTCCGTCGAGAAGCAGGTCCTTCAAAATGCCGGATGGCAACAGGCTGTCAAGGAGACTTGAAAAAATCAGGATGCCGTTTTCAATCCAGCCCATGGGATAGGCCCCGAGAGAAAAAGTGATCTGGAACATGCTCCAGATCAGAAACAGGAAAATCGGAAAGCCGATAAACCGGTTGGTCAGCACAAGATCGAGGTTGCGGGAAAGGTCGACTCTCTGCCTGGTTGAGGTGGTGTGCACCTCCTTTATGATGCCTGCGATAAATCCGTATCGTTCATCGGTCATGAGGATTTCCGGGTCATCATTAAATCGCCCCGTCAGGATTTTGCGCTGGGTCTCGGCCCGGCTGATGATCTCTTCCCCCCCGGCGCCGAACTGCCGCAGAATACGGTCTTTGACGATCCGGTCATCTTCAATCAGTTTGATGGCGGTCCAACGGGAATTGTAGGTCAGTTGGCCCCGGGTCTGATCTTCGATAAATGACTGCAGAAGCGCGATCGACTTTTCGGTGTCATTGTTGTATTGTACCCGTCGGTGCTGGATAATATCGTGGTCTGACTCCGCCAGTTCAATTGCTTTTTCAAGCAGATCGTCAATATTTTTGTTTTTATTGCCAACGGTAAATACAACCGGCAGATCGAGCAGTTCGGAAAGCTTGTCACCATCAATTTTAATACCGCGGTTGCGGGCCATATCAGCCATGTTAAGGGCAAACATCACTTTGCAGTCGATCTCCCTGAGCTGTGTTGCCAGGTACAGGCTGCGCTCCAGATTGGAAGCATCGATAATGTCGATGACTACATCCGGACATTCTTCGAGTATAAAGTCACGGGCCACGATTTCTTCAATGGAGAAGGGAGTCAGGCTGTAGGTTCCCGGAAGGTCGATTATTTTTAGTTCACGATTGAATTTATGGGTCGTACCTTCTTTTTTTTCAACGGTTACACCCGGCCAGTTGCCGACTTTCTGGCGGGTTCCAGTCAGGATGTTGAATATGGTTGTTTTGCCTGAATTGGGATTGCCGGCAAGAGCTATCGTCAGTTGCTTGACCTGCATGGTTTTATCCTAATCTACTGTTTTTACGGATATCTGCTGTGCTTCTTCAACCCGCATGGATATATGGTAGCCCTTGACAATCAGTTCGATGGGGTCTCGCAGGGGGGCATATTTTTCAACATATATTTGCGAGCCTTTGATAATGCCCATTTCATGAATTCTTCTTCTCAGGGCGGCACTGCCGCCGACATGATCTATGATGGCACTGCCGCCTTCTTTTATATCGCTTAATTGCATGATTCGACTTTTCTCTTTGTTATAGTCTGGCTTTTTATTTCACTTGGTACCTTTTGGGACAGGTTGTGCCATGATTTTCATTGCAAGTCCGCGTCCAATGACAAGCCGGTTAAAGTCGGTTGCAACAACCATCTGGCCCTGGCCGATATTGGTTATGACTTCTATTTCGTCCCCGATCCGCAACCCCATGCTTAAAAGCCGCATCCGTGCTGTTTTTCCACCGGAATACTCTTTAATGATAAGGTGTTCTCCCTGCTTGGCCATAACCAGCGAAATTATTTTACTGCGTTTGTTTAAACACTTGGAGCAGATACCGTAAATCTCCATTTTGTGCTGGAGTATGTGAAATCCATGGGAAGATGCGATTTGTACCTGGAGATTTTCAAGTTGTTCATTCGTGAATTCAACAATTTTGTTACATTTGGTGCAGATCATGTGATCATGATGCTGGCCCAGGTGACGGTGTTCATATCTCGTGTTTCCATTGTTGAAGGTTCTTATCTGAGCAAAACCGAAACGGCACATGAGTTTCAGAGTGTCATCGATAAAGTCCTGCTCCAGTTTGTGACCCTCCTTTTCAAGCAATTGCGCAAGCTCACCGACGGTTACATGGTTCTCGGTACTTAAAAAAGTCTCGAGAATTTTGAAGCGGGTATCAAAATTATCAATACGTTCATCCTTAAACAGCTTTTTAAACTGCTTTTTTTCACGCTCGTGATTTAACATATTTATAATATTCCGGCTAATTATGGATCAAGATGCTGCAAAGCCTTGTATGATCCCGATTGATGGCGATTAATTCGATCCGAATCATAATACATAAAAGTATGACAGTCCTTGTTCTTGTCAATGGTTGGAAAACTCATTTTCATGCCCTTGCAAAGTATCCCGGCCGATTGAAAATATTCATTTTATCAGCCGCGGGAACAATTTACAACCAGAATAAAACGGTTGGAGGGGTGTTGGGGCGGAGCCCGGTTTGAAAAATAATAATGGTCAACGCGGCTGCAATAGCGGTCGCCTGCCGGTTTTTGCATTATTTTTTTAAGGCAGTATCCTTAATCAGCATATTAATACGTTTTGCCAATGACGCCTGCATGGATTTTGTTTCCGTGTGACGGCAGATATCAACGGATCTTTTGAGGGTCTCAAGACATTCTCTGCAGAGGATACATTCTTTAATATGCTTTTCAATTTCTTTACATGCCGGTTCATCCAGCTCATCGTCTATGTATTCTGAAAGTTTTTCAAATAATTCGAGACAATGCCGGTGATTGTGCTGTTCATTTGTCATGACTGAAATAACTTTTAAGATGTTCCCGTAAAAAAAGTCGTGCGCGATGAAGCCTGACTTTTACATTGGAGGCTGTCAGCTTTAGAATTTCGGCTGTTTCCAACGTGCTGAAACCTTCCAGATCGCGCAGTACTATTACCAGACGGTATTTTTTGGGAAGAGATAAAATAGCCTCTTTGATAATATTAGCCAGTTCATTGTTGAGTACGTTGTCCAGCGGCAGGGATGCCCAGTTCGGTATTTCGGAGGGCATATGCTCGCCTTCCCGGGGAATGAATTCATCCAGAGATAGTTCCCTTTCAGGAGCATGCTTGGATTTACGTCGTTTTTTGATGCAAATGCTTGCAGCAACTCTATAGAGCCAGTTTTTAAATTTTGTTTCGAATCTGAAACTTTTCAAATATTTAAAAGTGTTTAAAAATGTTTCCTGTACCAAGTCCTCGGAGTCACTGGCATCGCCGCACATCCTGTAACCGAAGTTGAAGAGCTTTTGCTCGTATCTAAGCACCAGGCGTTCAAAAAGATCCTGCCTGCCCGAGTTAATTTTTTCAATCAGTTCAGTGTCCTGATCATATATTTTTTTTGGATTGGGGTTGTTGGGCATCACTGTCTTTTTTGTCTGTCAACTGACAGGCGTCCTGCATTCAGGTGGAGATTCCCAACTTAGGCAAAATATAAGTCTGTAAAAGGAACCAGACGCCGATCACTATTAAAAATAGAATGATTTCTCGCATAATTTTTCCTTATTGATACGTCATTAAAAAACGATTGTCCATATTTTTTCCAAGGCCGTTGAGTTGGATCAGGGCAGGTGCCTTTGAAAACAACATGCGTAAAGAGTTGTACTTTAAAAGAATAAAGAACTCCGTTGTCTGTTTTTGGTTACAAAAAAAATTAAAACAAAAAATAGCCACAGAGACATGGAGAAATTTTTATATAAATATCCAGGGCCGAATGTTATTTTTGACGTGATACAAAAGATCTGGTAAGAGACCGGACGTACTTATTTGCAATCGGTGTCTGCAAATTGTCATTTCGGATTAATTCGGGGCAGAGCTTCTATGAATACCTGAACAACCTTAAATTTTAATGGATAAAATATGAACCCGATAATTCCTTTGTTTATTCTCCCGGCAGCCCTTGTATTGGATATGATTCTGGGTGACCCACGCTGTTTTCCGCATCCTGTCCGGTGGATGGGCAGGGCCATTGAAATATTTGAGCCCTGTTTTAGAAAAGCACTGCGCAACCGCACTTTGGCGGGCGGTTTTTTTGCCGTTTTTCTGATAGGCTCTACCTGGCTGCTGACCTTTGCATTGGTCAGTGTGGCCGGAAATATTGCTCCCTGGGCCGGCTTGCTGGTTCAGATTGTACTGATCTATTATTGCATATCTGCCCGTTCGCTTGAAAAAGAGGCCATGGAAGTTGCCCGTTCACTGCGCCGGAAAGATTTGCATAGAGCCAGGCAGCAGGTGGCGATGATCGTCGGCCGGGATGTTGAGCAGCTGGATAATGGCGGAGTGGCCCGGGCCACGTTTGAAACGGTGGCTGAAAACCTTGTGGACGGTGTGATATCACCTCTTTTTTTTGCAGCACTGGGCGGCGCACCACTGGCCATGGCATATAAGATGATCAACACCCTGGACTCCATGGTGGGGTATAAGAACGAGAGATACATGGAGTTTGGAAAGGCTGCGGCACGGATCGACGATGCGGCCAATTATATTCCATCCCGGCTTTCTGTTTTCGTGATTGGCGCTGCAGCACAGATTCTGGCCGGAAACGGCGCGTTAGCCTTTAAAACAGCCTGGCAGGATGGGGCCATGCATTCAAGCCCCAATGCCGGCTATTCCGAAGCAGCCTTTGCCGGGGCTCTGCGCGTCAGGCTGGGCGGCCCCAATTATTACCACGGCCGTCTGGTGGAAAAGCCCTATATCGGGCATAAGTTCGGCCCGGTGGGGATAGATCATATCAAAAAGGGATGTGAGCTGATGCTGATCTCATCCATGCTGTGGGTCTGCATATTATTCGTGGCGATAATTATTTTTTAAAAAGAGAGATCCAAAATGGCGGAAAATCGTTTGCGTGAACAGTTGCCCAAAATATTTAAAGGTACCTATCCTTTCAGAATCGGCACCACCTCCTTTATCTATCCGGATCATTACGCGCCTAATGTAAAGCATCTCGGAGCGTACCTGGATGAAATCGAGCTGCTCATGTTCGAGAGTGCAATGCCGGGAAGCCTTCCCGCACCCGGGGAAATCAGAGAGCTGGCCTATCTGGCAAAAGAATTTGATATCACCTATAATGTTCATCTGCCCACGGATATCGACTTTGGTCATCCGGATAAAAAACAAAGAGACGTGGCCGTGGATACTATAAAAAAGGTTATGGACCTGACGGACATATTGTCTCCCTCCACCTGCACTCTTCACCTGTCCTATGACCGGCCCTCCCGGAATCAGGAATCCGTGGCCCGCTGGCAGCGCCTTGTACATGAAAGCATGGACAATCTGATTGACAATGGGGTGCCGGGTCGATTGATTTCCATCGAAACCCTGGACTATCCTTTCGAGTGGGCGGAGCCGATCATATCGGATTTCGATCTTTCCGTGTGTCTGGATCTGGGTCATTTGATGATTTACGGTTATGACATGGAATCGGCATTTGACCGGTATTCGGACCGGACCGCAATCATCCACCTGCATGGCGTGAAAAACGGGCGGGATCATATTGCCCTGGACCGCCTTTCCGGAGATCGAATGGATGCGGTGATGCGTATTTTGCAAAAATTTCGCGGCACGGTTTCCCTTGAAGTTTTCTGTTTTGAATACCTGAAAAAGTCTCTGGCGTTTCTGGAAAAACGCTGGCGTGTTTGATATCCTTCATGACAAATCGGTTTTCCGGCAGAACATCAACCCGGTCCACCGTGAGGGTAACGGCTCCCCGGTCCTGTTCTACGCGGCCGGTCAGAATATAGGGCCGGTTAAGGTCCAGCATGTGGCAGAAACGGTGATAGACTTTGGGGAAAAAAGTGGTTTCGACGATTCCGGTTTCATCTTCAAAGGTTAGAAATTTCATGGTATCGCCCTGTCTGGTGCGGACTTTTTTGCCGGTTATGAGCCAGGCGGCCAGGCGTACCCGGCGGCCGGTGAGGGTCGGCAAAAGGGCTGCCTTGACCGTATCGAGTTTTTTAAGGGCTGCGGCATAAAGTTCCATCGGGTGACAGGCGCACAAAAAACCGAGCACGGCAAATTCACGCCTGAGCCGGTCAAGCCGGTTGTCCGGCGGCAGGGCCGGAGGGGGAATTCTATCGGTTTTTTTGAAAAGGGACTTTTGCACTGCCCCATGGGATGCAGGAGCCTGCCTGCGGGCCAGGTGCCACAGCAGTCCGGCCCGGCTGTTTTCTGCGGCAAACACGTCCAGTGCCCCGCAAAGGATCAGGGCCCTGGCTTCCGTCTGATCCGGGCGAACGCGTTTTAAAAAGTCTGAAAAATCTCCAAACCGTTTGCGCCGGCCCTCGGCAACGATGCGCTGCATGGTTTGCAGGGACAGACCCTTGACGGCTATCAGGCCCGTGCGCATGGTTTTGCCTCTGCCATACCAGTGGACATCACTGGTATGAATATCAGGCCCAAGGATTTTAATTCCCATGCGGCGTGCCTCGGAAACATAGGCGAATGTGCTGTAGAAACCGCC
>NBLJ01000091.1 GCA_002084545.1 Desulfobacteraceae bacterium 4572_123
CTCGAGATAGATCAATTTCCAAATTAAACCCTGTCTCTGCGTACCTCATTTTTCCCCCTATAGATTACCTGAATCCGTGACCTGCTTTTTGATTAATCACCGGTGTCCCAGATTGGCACCGGTCGAATTCCCGATGATGGGAGGGTGGCTCTATTCAAGTGATCGAATTTGTTTATGATTTTTCTGGAAACTTACGCCGGACCGGCGGTTTTGGCGGTGCGTCTCCAGCTACAAAGCAACTACAATTTAGCTACAAAGTAGTTATAAAAGGTTCCGCGGAATTTGTCAAGAAAATTATTGCTATTGCCCGGGGGGCCCGGGAACATCTGGTGTTTCATCGAAAATTACATTTTCATCAGCATTGTAGACGTAGAATTTTTTGCCTTTGGCACGTGCGATTAAGGTAATACCCAGATCCTGTGAAAGTTCCAGACCCATTTTGGTAACGCCGGAGCGGGACAGAAGGGCAGAAATACCCATCAGGGCCGATTTTATCACTATTTCAGAGGTTAATCGTCCTGTGGTGTATAAAATCTTGTCCGCACCGGAAATACGATCTATCCACATCCTGCCGGCGATGGTATCAGCGGCATTGTGCCGACCGATATCCTCAATAAATATCAGTACCTTGCTGTTATTACAAAGACCGCAACCGTGAACTGAGCCGACCTGCCGATAAATTAAATTGTATTTTTTTAGTTGCTTTAAAAGCGAATATATCGCGGATTGCCGTAACTTGATCTCGGGAAGTTTCGATTCGTAGAGTTCATCCATATCGTGACCAAACAGGGTGCCCCCACCACATCCGCTGGTGACGATTCGTTTTGACAATTTCTCACTCATATCGAGCAGGTTCTTACCTGGTTTTATTCGAATATTTGCAGTCTCGGTTTCCCAATTAATTTTCACACTTTCCACATCTTCGATATTTTCAATCAACCCCTGGTTGCGCATAAATCCCAGCGCCAGTTCCCGGGGGTGAGTTCCAAGGGTCATAAGGGTTACAATTTCCTGGCCATCCACCATAATCGTCAGGGGAGATTCCCCCGGAATCGCGATTTTTCGTTCTTTTTTGTTCTGGTCTGTAACCAGCACGTTATAAGTGGGTGAACGGCTGTAATTAATCATTTCGGTATGTTCTTTTATGTTCACGCGATGAATATTATACTTTTATACGGTTATACAGCAAGCCCAAGTTAAGCTGTTTGAACCACGTAAGGGCACGAAGTGGGGCCGTCAATAGATTCTATCCCTTCCTTCGTGAGCTTCATGTTCTTCGTGGTGAGATAACGATCAGACGTATTTAACTGGAGCTTTGCAGATAACCACGGTCTTTTATGATCTCACATAAACCAAAAAGGCTCAAGAATCAACGGAAAGCACGAACCGGCGCTTATGAGATGCTGGTTATCAACAATAAAACTCGCGCCATGGTTTTGATACCCCCCCCCCGGCTTTTCTTGACAAAAACAACCGAATAACGGTAACTTGATCCGAAATAAAAACCTCGAATTTGACGACAATGAGGAGCTAAGCAACCGGTGGCAGCATATAAATATCAGCGAAATTCCCGTTATTTTGTCAAGATCGCTGAAGGCGTCAAAGAAGCAGGTTCACATGAGCTGGCCGAACTGGGTGCTAAAGATATTGCTCCGGAATTTCACGGAATTTTTTTCAGAGCTGATAAATCCACCCTGTATCGAATTAATTATTTAACTCGGCTGGCCTCACGATGCCTTGCGCCGTTAGTATCCTTTGATTGCCGTGATACCGATATGTTGTACAAGAAGGCCAAACAGATACAATGGGAAGATTTTTTTGCAGCCGGCCGCACATTTGCCGTGTCGGCAAATGTTTCCGACAGTGCTATTTCCCATTCAAAGTACGCTTCGCTGCGCCTCAAAGATGCTGTTGCCGATTATTTCAAGGAAAAAACCGGCAAGCGCCCTGATGTGTCGATCAGAAATCCGGATGTCCTGCTAAATCTTCATATCCGGCATGACCGGGCAGAAATAAGCTTGGATACGTCAGGAGGCGCGCTTCACCGCAGAGGCTACAGAGAAGAGACCGTATCAGCGCCCATGCAGGAAACGGTTGCGGCCGCAATTATCCGCTTTACTAAATGGAACGGGGCGGTGCCTTTATACGATCCCATGTGCGGCTCGGGAACGCTTTTGTGCGAAGCGCTCATGCGGTACTGCAACATACCTGCGGGCATTTTTAGAAATAAATTTGGTTTTGAGTCTTTGCCTGACTTTGACAGTTCGATCTGGAAGCAGATTAAGGATAAAGCCGACAAAAGCATCCGGGAGCTGCCGCCTGGGCTGATTGCCGGCAGTGATCTGTCCGCAGAAGCTGTCGATGCAGCGAAGATAAACATCATGGGGCTAAATTACGGAAAGCATGTCGGCGTTGTAAGGGCTGACTTCAGAAAGCTGTCTGCCATCGAGGGGCAGGTAATTGTCACCAACCCGCCTTATGGCATTCGAATGGGAGCAGATGAGGACCTTGAGGCGTTTTACAAAGATCTCGGTAATTTTCTTAAACAAAAATGCAAAGGTTCAACTGCGTATATTTACTTCGGAGAACGTCGGCATATAAAAAAAATCGGTCTGAAAGCATCATGGAAAAAACCCATCAAGGCCGGCGGGCTTGACGGCAGACTGGTTAAATACGAGATGTACTGAGTAAGGGCTCGCATAAAAACAACTTCGCATTTTTGAGCGACCCCCCGGGGGCCTGGAAAATGGATGAAGCCCGTAAAAGCAGAACGCAAAAGAAAAATGAGGCCAGGGCGTTGCAGAAACTCGGCGAACAGCTTGTCGCCCTGTCGTCTGAACAGCTTGAACGCTTTGACATTCCGGATGATTTGCGCCATGCCGTTATCGTTGCCGGAAAAACAAAAAGCTTCGGAGCCCGGCGCAGGCAATTGCAATACGTCGGCACACTCATGCGTGAAATCGACCCGGAACCCATACACAATGCACTGGAAAATATCCGGCTCGGTGACCATCAAAAAATTCTTGCTTTTAAAAAAATTGAAACCTGGCGGGATGAACTTAAGAAAGGTAACAACGTGCTTATTGAAGAGATTCTAAACAACTGTGCTGGTGCACAAAGACAGCGCCTGACGCAGCTTGCAAGAAACGCACGCCATGAATATGAAGCAGGAAAGGGCGTAAAATCCTCAAAGATACTTTTTCGTTACTTGAAGCAAATTGCAGATCTTTGAAAAAAAGCGATGGCGCCGGTGACCACATTGGCCTTAAGAAGGCCAGGACCGGGGCAATCGTTCATAAATACCCGACCGGGATTTTCACACCGTGTCCCTGGAGATAATTGTCCTTTTTGTAAGGGTGAAAAACCCCGGTATAAAAATTGACGCCTGCACGAACCAGGCGGTATTGATTGTGAAATTCCTGAACGTCATAACCTGTACTACAATGCTTCAGTCCTTATAGGCCGGATGGTTCTGGGGTGGATTTTTTGGATCGTTTTTATCGAACCAGTCCAGGTAGTCACGGGTGGAATCCAATCCCTCTTTGATGAGCTTTTTCTTTTTGGCATCCGACAGGTCAAAGTCCGTGGTTCCGATCCCAAGGGTGTCGATATAAATCGTTCGGCTCCAGTCGTCGCTGTGCAGATGTTGATTTTCCTGGACGTTCATTATCGCTTTAAAAAGGGCTCCGGCATAGTCAAAAAAATCATCGATTTTTTCGTGGACCGGTTCGGCACCATCACGAAAAAGGCCGATTTCCTCTCTTGAATCGAGGCGAAAACCGAGGGTTTGTTTATTGTATATGTATTTGCTGCTGGTCTGCGGTTTGGATCGGTTTTCTTCCCGGTAATATTTGGTGCTGCGGGCGAGCTTTTTTCGGTCTGCCGTCTTGACGTACTTTTCACGGTCAAACAGTTTGATCGGGTAGTTGTTGAACAAGCCTCCATCCACGTAGACATCCCGCCGCATGTTTCGAACGGCGGCAAAAAACAGCGGAATGGACATGGAAATGCGCGCGGCATCCGCGACTCTCGTGCGTGGCGTATGTTCACAGGAAAAGACCTCCGAATAGCCGGTGGACAGATTGGTACCGACCAGGTAAAGATCCAGGTAACCCTGGTTTTTTAATTCGTTGAAGGTCGCATTTTCATTGCCGGTTTTTTCCCGGATGAGATCCCCGATCCACCCTCTGAAAAAGTCGCCCTTGTACCAGCCGAACTTGGAAACCAGCCGAGTGGTATCCCGGACAACTCCCCACGAATCATCCATGAAATTGTTGAAATCAAGGGCCATCAAAATTTTCTGGGTCTCTTTGAGCGTATAACCGAGGCAAAGCAGCACCGCATTGATGGCGCCGGCAGAAGTCCCGCCCACACGTTTGATCTGTTCCATAATCTGATGGTTTTCCAACTCCTGAAGTGCGCCCACATAGGCGAGCCCTTTGACGCCCCCACCTTCAAATATCAAGTTTTTAAACGGATAAGCCATAACGTGTCCTCCCCTTGTGTTGATGGTTTCGACGACAAGTGCACAGCAGGCTTAAAACAACATAGAACAACCTGCCGAGCGTCGAATAAATCCGGAAGAATCTTTCGGCTGCTGTAGCGACATGGTGCACCGGCCGATTTTACTGGATGCCCTGCGGACCGGGACCCAGGGTCGAATCTTCGTCAACCGCGACGGGTTGGCCACCGCGGGTATCTGCGGTGCCTGCGGCGGCGGCTGTTTTTGAAATAGCCGAACCCTGCCGGGTGCGTTTGCCTAAAAGATAGGTACTGTTGCTGATACCGAGCAAAATCAGAACCTCCGGTGTCAACAAACCGGCGATGGCCCTGTCAATGCCTCCGTTGCCGAGCACATACAGAAATGCAAACGCCACCACGAAATTCCAGATCAGCATCTGCAGACGCGATACGCTCGGTTTGCCGGTTCGACCGTCGGCGCTTGTTTCATACAGAAAATTAAGGACGCGGTTGTCCAGCGTTCCCCGGTACATCATCAAAATAATCACAGCCGCTATGAGGGTTAAAACAAGCGAAGCCAACCCAAGTGTGATTGCACTGATAATTTGTACGACAGACATGGTTTTTACCTCCTGTTGCGGTAATGTCCCCAATCGGGGTAAGGACCTTTTCGGCCGAATAACGTCAAAATTTGTCCTGCTGTCACCTTTGACATCAGGTAAGCAGCGCCTGATCCACCGGCAAGCGTTTCGATGTCCAACCATTGATAAACCTGCATAGCATTATTCACCCGGCTTTCAATGTCGGTTGCACCGGCACCGACAACGGCCATTAGAAATCGAACTGCCAAAAGGAGGGTGCCGAAAAATAGAATATAACGCGACAGCTGGTGGGGTCCGCTGGCGTATTCTGCGAACAGGTCTCCCCATACATCCTCAGCTTCCATAAAAGAGCGGGCCACGCTTAAAAACAGCATCCCCAGCATGAAAAAAGCGGCCCAGAGAATGGCCGTGTGACTGATTGTGTGCAATAAAGCGGTCATGGATGGCCTCCCTAAATGGCGGTGGCGGTGAGACTTTCGAACAGACGCCCCGTTTCCTGCCGGAATTCATCCAGGTCGACTTTCCAGCCGGGACACGACTTGCGATAACTTTTTTTGCCATCGGCGCCCAGATGATAACCGGTCCCCAAAAGTTCTCGATGCCCCACAATATTTGAGCGGGGATCTAACGTCAGTTGTTGGCAAATCCGGGCAAACAGTGCGCTGACGGCCTCAATCTGAGCCGGCGGTGGCGGCTGCTGGTTGCCTGTTGCCCGATAGGCCAGCACCACTGCCAGGCTGCTATAGTTCCAGTTGCCCACATGCCAGCTGACGACGGTTCGGGAAAGACACTTTTGCACCAATCCGTCGGCATTGACAAAATAGGCGTATGTGATGGTGGGACAACCCCTCTGACTGATGTGATTGGGCTTGATGTCGTATTGCGCGCATTGGAAAGCGCCCCAACCCGGTTGCGCATCGGTGCAGTGCAGCACAATGCGCTCGATGTCATTAAGAGGCCGGATTCGGGGATTGCGCTGGGAATTCACCGGTAGACGATCGCGTATATCCTCTTGCTGATACTTTATTACAGGCCGGGGTTTTTGCCAGCGATTTTGTTTCCAACGCTGCAACTCCCCGGCCGTCAGGGTATCCACCACCCCGGTTACCCCCCCAACGTAAACCGGATGTGCTTCTGCGAATCGTCGGCCGGGCCCCAACGCAGAATCCTGTTCGCACCGCAGGTTATCTCGGGCGTCCGCTTGAAAATTGCGAACGACGTTCATGGTTCGTGTGCCAAACCAACCATCCGCCTTTCCAGCGGTGTATCCAAGGGCATTGAGATCCTGTTGCAAATCGCGCACGTAATTGTCTTTTTCATTGGGCTGTGCCCTGGGCAGCACATTGCAGTCCTTGCTGCCAAATTCAAGGGCAATCTGCGGGTCTTCATAGTAATGCATGGTATCCCTCCATGACTGCATGGATCAGAATGAGTTTAGCCGCCACATTGGTAGTTCTTTCCAAGCAACCTCGCGGCAGTGGTATAATGGAATCACAGAAAAAATCAACTACTCCATCACTCTTTTTCTCCAGCTTCTATTGAAATATGTACTAGTTTTCATTCACGCAGTCAACTCAACCCCAATTCGTTTTGGGCGCCAATGAAACTATGTATTATTATAACAGGCTACTATCAACTAACGGTGGCCTCAAAGCGGCTGGAATGTATAGCGAATTCAAGTGATATAGAAATATTGACACTCATAATTGCCCTGTGTTAATGCTTTTTAGTGCGACAAATAAACGCATCATGTCAAAATTCTAAGGAGGTCAAAATTATTTAAAAATTAGCACAAGTCATAATTGCATTCTTGTTACCGTTTCCAACCAGGAAAGGAGGATATGATGATTCAATTAGTGCGTCCGAATCTTGGCAATCCCATTATCTTAAGTTCCAGAGAGCTGAAGCGGTTTGAAATTACAGTCGCGTATAAGAAGGACTGGTTTAATGATAAGGAAGAACGCGAAGAAGATGTGCCTTATATTTCTGTGGCTGAAATTAAAGAAGTTCTAAGGAAGAATCCTCCCAGATTAACACTGAACAATCTAAACATTCCCCTGAAAATAATAAAAATTAGTGGCTATTTGAGACACCCGGCCTTCAGGGGAAATTACTCCCAAGTTCGTCATCCACTCACTTCCGCGCAACAGCAATATCATATCGGTTTTCGCTGGGAAGCAAAAGCCGAGGTAGGCATCGGACAGGCTGATCTCAACAAATTGAAAAGAAATGCTGATTTGCCTAAGCTTTTTAATTTAACCTGGCAGGGCCATGGGGGGACGAACTCCCATGCTGTATATGTACATGAAACGCTGAAAAAATCATCAGACTTTACAATTCTGCATATCACCGATACCCATATTGCCAGGAGAAGCGACTTGATTCCCGAGATCCTCAGCCAGGTTCGGAACAAGGCCGAGTGCGAAAGACTTAAGGATGCCTATACCAATTTTAACGATCACCTGCGAACTTTCATCAAAAATGCTAACGCGAGGCTAAAGAAAAAAGAAGATATAATCGTCGTTTTAACCGGAGATATATTGGATTATTATTTTGATGGATATTGGAATGGAAAATTTGTCTGCAAGCACAATGGTTGGCCCGACCGGCGCAAAGAAATCGCTGGCTCATCGTGGAATTCCAACGCTCTGAAATTTCGTGAAATCATTACTGGCAGCGATGGAAAAGGCGAGGCCCTGCAATGTCCCATCTTTACGATAACAGGCAACCATGATTACTATGCCAATGAAATATTGATGAATTTTAAGTTTGGCGCCAGCGTTCCTATTCCTATCGTCTCCTGGTTCATAGATGGTATCGATAGCCGCAATGATTATAGAGCCTTCGGGATGAGTCAGTCCATGGGCAGAGAATATGATTTCTGGGCTTTTCCAAGGATCAACGGCAAAGACCACTCAATCCCACCAGGGATAAGAATTCCGGATTCTATCGGGATACGGAAAACTTTCAAAGAACAAGGCCTTAATAAATGGCAGGCGAGTCTGGTCGATAGTTGGGGGGACAAGTCCTACTGGCTTATTAAGCCGAAATCATGGATTCTTTCCGAATACCTGTGCAAAATCAGCTATGACATCGATTTTCAATTAAATATTGGTAATTGCCACATTTTGTGTCTTAACACCGGCCATGATATTTATCCCTCCAAGGGGGAGCTGATTTCTCCTGACAAAGATTCCACGAAGGATTTCAAAAAGGGTGGCCCTCATGGGCGAGGCATTACTGCGCAGCATGTGAACCTTTTGAAAAAGGCACTGAAAACTGATCAGGAAAAGTTGGTTTTTGTTTTCACCCATTCTCCTCTTATCGGGATAGAAAACGCAGAGACAGCCGGTATTGACTGCCTCTACGAGGAAAATTTAAAGAAAAGGCCCGCTGAAACCCGCAGAAAGGCCAAAAAATGGCTGGCAAAGCTTTACGAAAAGAGTTGGGCCGTATTGCGGACTAAGGGCGGTTTCGTCTTTGACGACAGGGGCTTTTTCAAACAGGGAACCGCTGCTCCTTTTTTGAACTTTTTCAGTGCAGAAGGAAAAAGTAACAACTTTATGGATGCGATATGCCGCACGCCCAACCAAAGTACCAACCAGCCGGTTCTGGTTTTTTCAGGGCATACTCATAAAGTGCATGAATTTCGTATTGAAAAAATTCGGGCTAACGATCATCGTAATTTTTATTTCTATATAGATGATTATTCCAACCGGTATTTCAAAAAAACCGGGCGCGCCTACCAGATTCTTCTGCGATATGGTTTTCTTAAGGCCAAATCACCGCTGCTTTTCACGTCTGGCGCCTTGAAAAGTAAGAATCCGCAATATCGTGAGATTATCGTCAGAGGGTTGAGCATAGCAAGCCTTGAAATGAAAGCGATTAAAAATATTAAAAAGACAGGAAACTTTACACCGGGATGTAGCCTGATCACTCTTCGCGCCCACAATGGCCAATATGTTTGTGCCGAAGGTGGGGGAAAAAGGGACCTGACCGCCAACCGGAACCGGGTGGGAGAATGGGAAATATTTGAAATGGCCAAGTTGGAAAACGGCCACATCGCCCTTAAAGCCTGTAACGGAAAATTTGTTCGGGCGAAAAAAGGCGGCGGTGGCAGATTGCTGCCAGATAAAACATGGATTCAATCCCATGAGACCTTCTTAATGGTCGGCAGGGGGAAAAATAAAATTGCACTCAGATCGCACAATGGGAAATATGTCTGTGCCGAAGGTGGTGGTGGACGGCAATTGGTAGCCAATCGGAATACGGCAAGACAATGGGAAACATTTCGAATTGCACAGATCAACATGGCTCCATCTTCACCAAAACAGATATCGCCTAAAAACGGAATAACTTACAAACGCGAAAAGCCTTACATTACTCTCAAATGGGAAAATGTGAGGGGTGCACTGAGTTACACGATAGAAGTAAATCTCAAAAAAGGAACCCGCTGGCAGCTTATAACTTTGCGTGATATTAAGTCTACTCATTATATCATTATTAATACCAGGATAATAAGAGAAGCCCGCTGGCGGGTTTGGGCTGTTGATACAGATGAAAAAAAAGGGCCTAAGAGCGCCTGGTGGGGATGGAAAGTTAGAGCGGTGCTATAGACCGATCGGATCTTATTGATAAGTGTCCTCAACTTTCGTGAAGGACGCGCCCTGGGTTTTGGCCGGAGCTGGTCAAAATAAACCACCTCAAGGATAGCCGGGTTACCAGGCGGAATTGGCGTGAGGGTAGGCGAGAATTTTTTTGTCAGCTGTCAGAATCGTGTAATCGTTTAGGCGTGCTGTTGCAGTGATGATCCGGTCGGCCGGGTCGGCGTGAAAAATATCCGGCAATGCGTAAGCCTCTTCCATGATTTCAATCACTTCACCTTGCTCCACGAAGTTGATAAATTTGCTGAGATTATTTTTTAGATCGCCGATGTTAGCTCTTTTCATGGCTAAAATATAGGCTAAAAACCTGGCCATGTCAAGCGATAAAATATGTGCCGCACCGGCAAGGGGTGTTCAGCATTCCAAAAAGATTGAGAATCTATTTCATGTTTGATCGTAAACTACTCACCAAACTGAGTCGCTGCGCCTGGAAAGTGTTAAACCTGTATTTGACTCAAGTGCCCTCACGCATTTTTAGCGTCTCAAGTTCTTCCCAGCGGCGGTAGGCGGCCTCGATTTCACGTTCGACGCGATCGAGATCCGATTTAACCCCGGCAATCTCGTCTTTTTCTTTTTTGTAAAACAACGGGTCGGACAGGAGTGCAAACAGCTCTTTTTGCTCTGATTCAAGGGCTTCGATCTTTGGGGGCAGGTCCTGAATTTCCCGCTTTTGCATATACCCCAGTTTTCGTGAGGAGCGCGACCTGGGTTTTGGCTTAACTTTTTTGCGGTCATTTTTTTCCGGCAGTTGGGCTGCTGCGCTTTGTGGCCGCTGACGCAGCCAATCATCGTACCCGCCGGTGTATTCGACCACCTGCCCGTTGCCTTCAAAGACGATGGTGCTGGTGACCACATTGTTTAAAAAGGCCCGGTCGTGGCTGACCAGCAGCAGGGTCCCCTGGTATTCAAAAATCAGCTCCTCCGCGAAGATAGCCGATGACATGGCGTTTTTGGCCGTTAAAGATAATAAAGTCGTTGCCGGCGACAATGTTTTCCCGCACGGATTTTTTCTCATCTAGCTGCGCGCGAAGCTGGTCGAAATAAACCACCTCAAGGTTGGTGCCGTGGCGAACACTGCCTGTTTGCGGACCCGCCGTTTTTAAAAGAATTTTCAGCAGGGTGGTTTTGCCCACACCGTTGGGGCCGATGATTCCCACCTTGTCCCCGCGCATGATAACGGTGGAAAAATCCCGCACAACCGGAGTTTGGCCATAGGAAAAGCTCACTGCCCGGGCTTCGATGACAAGCTTGCCGGTCCGTTCCGCCTCCTGAACCTGCAGCCTGACAATGCCGATTTTGCGGCGGCGCGCCCGGTAGGCGGCACGCATTTTTTGCAGGCTCCTGACGCGCCCTTCGTTTCTTGTTCGGCGGGCCTTTATCCCTTTTCTGATCCAGGCTTCCTCCTGGGATAGTTTTTTGTCGAACACCCCGTTTTGAGTCTCTTCGATCTCCAGGGCGGCCTGTCTGCGTTTTAAATAGGAGGTGTAATCGCAGTCGTAGGAAACCAGGCGGCCCCGATCCAGTTCCATGATCCTGCCGGCGATCTTTTTGAGAAACGCGCGGTCATGGGTGACAAACAGCAGGGTTTTTACGTGGCGCAGGATAAATGCTTCCATCCATATGATGGTGTCGATATCAAGATGATTGGTGGGTTCATCCAGCAGGAGAAGATCCGGTTGGCAGGCCAGGGCACGCGCAAATAGCGTGCGACGTTTCAGCCCTGCTGAAAGATCGGCAAACCGGCGGCCGGGATCCAGCCGGGTTCGTGAAACAATATTGTCAACACGGGTTAACAGTTCCCAGCCATCGTCGGCATCCAGCACATGCTGCAGTTCATCGCGCCTTTTTGCCAGTAGGGGATTGTCCCCGGTCCCAGTGTGTCTGCAGATCCGACTGTGCTCGGCCAACACCCGTCCCTTTTCACCGAGACCTCCGGCAACCACATCAAAAATCGTGCCGTCACATCCTGCCGGCACATCCTGTTCCAGCGCAGCCACTCTGATGCCCTGCCGGCGCCAGATTTCACCGCTGTCCGGAAGCATTTCGCCGCCCAAAAGCTTCAGCAAAGAGGACTTGCCCACACCGTTGCGGCCCACCAGGCACACACGCTCGCCTTTTCCGATCTGGAACGTTACGTTTTCCAGCAACGGAGGCTCACCGAACCCCCAGCACACATCCCGCATACCGATCAGAGCCATAAAGGCCAACCTCTTTGATTTGAAAAATGTTGTTTCCGGATGGATATTAGAAGTGGTTTCAAAGACCCGCATCATGCCCAGCCAAAGCTCATAGCATAGAGCTCATAGCTCATAGTAAAAAGTATTTTAATCCTTCAGACTATCAGCTATGAGCTATCAGCTAAATGGATGGAAACTAGTTTATGTCCCTTGTCTTATAGAACGCCACCTCCGGCCATTCTTCCATGCAGTAATCCAGTTGGAATTCACTGGTTGTCAAAAAGGACAGGCAGCCTTGAGAATCTCTGGCCAGGTTGGCCACATTGTTCTTCTCAAATTCGGCCAATTTTTTGCGATCACCGCACTCGATCCAGCGTGCCACCGAAAAATTCACCGGTTCATAAATCGCATCCACGCCATATTCGGCCTTGAGCCGGGCCATGGTAACATCAAACTGGAGGACACCGACCGCCCCCAGGATATAATCATTGCCCGTGATCGGTCTGAAAACCTGAACCGTACCTTCTTCCGCAAGCTGGGTCAGGCCCTTTTGAAGGTGCTTGGTCTTAAACGCGTTTTTCAGGCGAACGCGTCTGAAATGTTCCGG
>NBLJ01000092.1 GCA_002084545.1 Desulfobacteraceae bacterium 4572_123
TTCCTTCCTTCCTAATCTGTTATGGTTAATTTTTTTAAAATCTGTATCTGTTATTGTTTTTCAAAAGCGATATTTTTTTACATAACAAATATGTGTTTTTCGGTTGTCGGTTTATGCTTATTTTAACCGTTCGATGAAAAGAAAGGATGGGAAAAATGAAACGATTCGCAATTATTTTTTTACTACTGGCCTTTCAGTTCGGATGCTCCGCCGTCCCTGAGACGCAGAGAACTCAAGCACCGTCCAAGACAGTGCTGAACTCATGGGCTAATACCTCCGCGAAACAGCGAATACAGGCATTTGTGGCCGCAGTCTGTGACCCGGCTTTGGCGGATTATGTTCCCCGGCAAGATAGACTTGCCGTATTCGACATGGATGGAACGCTCCTCTGCGAAAAACCAGGCTACATAGAAGTGGTAATTACAAAAAACCGTTTACGGGAAAAGGCTATTGCTGACCCGGCACTGGCAGACAAGCCGTTGTACAAAGCGGCACTTGTTAACGATGAGGCGTATATCCACGCGCACGTCAAGGAGGCAATACTGGAAGCATTTGCTTCTGAAACCCTTGCATCTATAGCGACGTACTGGCGAGATTACGTGACCCAAAACAAGCATCCAACGCTGAACCTTGAATACGCTCGGCTGGTATACAAGCCAATGACGGATTTGATTGTCTACTTGCGGCAAGCTGGATTCTCCGTGTTTGTTGTGTCGACATCGCAACAGGAATTCATCCGCAGTTTCTGTCCTGACATCCTTCCTGTTCCAAAAGAGAATGTGCTGGGCAGTATGGTCGGCTTCGCTCTTGTCAACCTCGACGATGATGCTCCTCATTCGTTTGTTCGCCGGAAAAAGTACTTTGATCCGTATAATGCTGATGAGGGAAAGTCGGTCCGCCTTCGCGAGCGTGGACTGGATCATGCGCTGGTGGCCGTGGGGAACTCCATGGGGGACTACGCGATGTTGGACGGCGTTTCCGACGGGGGTGCGCCCAATTTAGTGCTGGTCATTGATCATGACGACTCCGAGCGTGAATTTGAGTATCATAAGCCGAAACTTCTGGCAGCGGCGGAAAGAAGAGGCTGGCTCGTTGTGAGCATGAAAAACGACTTCAACATGGTTTTTAAATAAAGGGGGGGGCCGCTCATGAAGACATTGTCATAGGCAGCCGGAGGGATTTTTACACCGTTCATCTGACTTAATTTATGATAGAATGGCGGGATTAAATCTCCCTGTTTATCTAAAAAACAGTATAAATAAACCTCCGGCCAATGTTTATTAGTGGCTTACAACCGCCACAAGATCGACGTTCAGTTCCTGTTCCAGTTTTTGGATTTCTTGAAGCTCATCGTTGGAGATTTCAGCAGGTACAAAATCGGGGTACATAGCTAAAATCCTCTTATCCAGTTTTTTCTCCAGTTTTTGAACGGCATTCATTCCTTTTTTGTCAAGATTTGCCCAAATCCATCCCATAACTTGCCTCCTTCTATTATTGGTTTGTGGTTTACCTGTCTTCGGAAAATGTCCTCTCCGGCATCAATCGCTAAAGCAACAGAGCAGTAGAAGTAAATCAGTAACAGGAAATCAGGTACGATAAAATTAGATGTCGAATAAAAAAGATATGACTAATGCCCAGTCAGGGGAAGATAGGATAATTTAAGGTTTAATTATCACAACCAAAACGCCAGATCAATAACTAAGCGGAAGGGGGGTCTCTCACATAAATCAGGACTTATTTTCATTAAGTTAATGGCATTGACATATTAATGCTGATTTGCTTAAAGCTCGTCAACATGATATTGACCAATAATTCAGTGAGCCATACAGGAAGCCACCAACCCGACAAGACCATGGGGCAACTCGGGGCTGGTATCGATATGTTGATTGGCATGATATCGTGTGCTTATATGGCTCCATGCGGTTGTGGCCTGAACAATAAATATGCGGCGACCATATTCAAATAATGGAATTAACATGGCCAAAAAGAAATATTACGCTGTAGCAGCCGGTAGGAAACCAGGGATTTATACCCAATGGTTTGGCAGCCGGGGCGCTGAAATTCAGGTCAGGGGATTTCCGGGCGCAAGATACAAGGGTTTTCCTACCTTGGAAGAGGCCGAGGCTTTTATAAAGAAAAATGCCGGCAAAAAATCGGGGGAAAGATTAAATGTTAAATTTTCCGATTCTAATATCAAGCCAAGGACTGAAAGATCAAAATCTGTTTCTTCCCAAAGGGGAGATGTTGTCATTTATACTGATGGCGGTTGTCTTAACAACCCCGGTCCAGGGGGGTATGGCGTTGTTCTTTGTTATGGTAAAACCACGGAAGAATTTTCCGGCGGTTTTAAACTGACTACTAATAACCGGATGGAGCTTATGGCCTGCATAGTCGGGCTGAGTAAGTTGAAAAAACCTTTATCGGTGACGCTTTACAGTGATTCAAGATATGTTGTCAACGGGATTACCAAAGGCTGGGCCGCTAAATGGAAACGCAACGGGTGGGTTAAAAGCGATAAAAAACCGGCCCTCAACCCGGATTTATGGGACCGGTTGCTGGCCCTGTGCGGAAAGCACGATGTGCAATTTGTCTGGGTAAAGGGACATGCCGGTAATGCAGGAAATGAACGCTGTGATCAGCTTGCCACCGAGGCTATTGCAAAAAGGGATCTGGCGGTAGATAAAGAGTATCTGGAAAGTCAGTACTGATTTTATGAAATGGCGGTGCATACAAAGTCCTTCACCATTATCTGGATAATGTACCCAATGCTCCGCCCAATGCAATCCACAATATTCTTTCCAACATCTGTAATATTCCATTTCAGCCCTAAAACAAACAACCCCTGTCGGATAAAGTTTCAAACAGGAGCCTTATTTTGCCGAAGCCTCTCCTGGTCTGCCGGGAAGACCGTGGCGGGCATATATCGTTAAGATCGCTTCCCAGAGACGCAGAGCCGTGGCATGATGCGACAGGTATTTATAGGCCCGCTTGTAATTATGCACAACCAGTTCTCTTCTGGTATTTGAGCCCAGGGCTTCATCAATCCATGCAAATAAAGTGCTGAACCCGGGTATGCCGGACAGGTCGCAGCCTTTGAAATCACCGTCGGACCGGTATTCAATAAGCTCTTCCAGGAATCTGAAATTCATGCCGAATGTATGTATCCTGATTTGTTCCGTGAGCGGTTTGAATGAGTTAAGCCCGGCACTCATAAAAAACGGGATGCATTTATGTGCCATTTCATTTAATGCATTTTCCCAGCCGCCGGCGCTGCTGGCGACCACCCCCACTGTTTTCATCGGTGCCATGTTGGTATAGACATAGTCGAGCTTTTCAAGTGTAAAGCCTACTCCCAGGTGAATATAAGGTAGATCCAGGGCATTTGCGAATTTGGCGGAGTCAATAAAATAATGTTTGTCGTCGGTATTGGGGTGAGTTACTACAAATGCGACCCTGCAATTACGTGTTTTGCCGTAGACATGGGCTATCAGCATCGCCTCGCGAAGTCGTTTGCGGTACACAGGACGTACCGGCGAAAGAAAAAAGACCGTCTGTTCATCGAGGTCGGTATGGCGGTATGTGTAGGTGTCGTCCCGGGCAAATACGCAATTTTCCGACAGGTAGTTGAGAAAATCCGGCTCCGGCCCATCGGCTATCACAGCTTCTTTGGATTCAAATTCAAGGAAATCGGGGATTTCATAAACGTGTTTTTCAGGGATACCGTATTTATAAAGGAAATTTGCTCTCTGGGTTGGATTAAGGACGATATGATACAGGTTGTTCAGGTAATATGGCCCGCCTGAGTATGGTTCCGACGGTTTATTGGCGGAGATTACCTGCAGGGCAAAATCCTTGATACGCTCAATTTTTTCCGGGCGCTCGGCATCCGGATCTGCGGCATGACTTAAAAATCCCCTGTTGGGGTATTTTTCCATCAGCTCTCTGATTGCTACAGCCGCGGCAGGCTGCGCATGCCGCAGTGAGACCAGATTGTAAACAAGTACCGGTGTATTGTCAGGTATGCTAACCAGTGCTTTTTCAATGGCGTCCCGGATTTTGTTTTTATGGGTATGAAACAGACGAATCCATTCTTCTTTATCTATTTTTTTTATCCCTTCCGTTTCAGGACCATGGGTGAATTGATTGGCGAACAGCAACTGGGAATCCGGATGATAGAAGTCAAGCCGCTCTATAACCGTGCGGGTCTGTCCTTCCGACGAGATAGGGCCATATTCGGTTTCTTCCCTACCGGCGATAACGTGCATATCCATATCCAGCTCGTTTAACAGGGTCAGGTACTCTTCTTTTTGCAGTGCCACGCCGTCCAGGCCGCCGTGACGCATGATAATGACAGGGCAGGTCAATTCTTTATAACTTTCCGGGTATTCGGGCTTTGCCGTAGCATTCATTTTTAGTTATGTCCTTTCCGAGCGGTTATGGTTTCAAAATAATGAATAAAGGCTTTGAACTGCTGTTTTTTGTCAAAGCGGGCTTCCATAAGGCTGCGAGCATTGGCAGCCATTGCGCCGTAGGCCTGTTTGTTCGACCAGAGTTTAGAAATGGCATCGGAAAATCCGGCGATATCGCCGGGCTCCACCATGTAGCCGGTTTCTCCGTTTTTCACAATTTCCGGTACGCCGGCAAGCTTGCTTGAGATTACCGGCAGTTCCATCGACATCGCTTCCAGCAGGATATTCGGCAGGCCCTCTTTATATAGACTTGAAAGCATAATAATATCGATGAGTTCAAAAATATATACAGGTTCGGAAGTAAAAGGGAAAAATGAGACATTGTCGTCCAGATGCATTTCATGCACCATCTGTTTTAGTTTGACTTCGTCAGGGCCGTCGCCCACGAGCATTAAATGTATATTCGGGAATTTCTGTCCGGCTCCGGCAACAGCTTCCAGGAGTATGGGCAGTCCTTTACGTTCTTCAAATGATCCGGCATAACCGAGAAGGGGAGATGCATCCGGGGGAAGTGGATAGCGCTTGCGGGCTTCGGCATTGCGAGCTTCATTGCGTGTAAAAAGATCCACCTCGGTGCCCTGATAAATGAGTTCAACCCTGCCTGCCGGTATTTTGTATGTATCGATAAGATATCGGCGGGTGAAATCGGTAATGGCAATAACATATGATACGGCATCTTCGTCGGGCATGTAAAATTCGCGCTTGTACTCCGGAACGATGGTTCCGGTTTTGGGGATCAGGATGGTTTGCAGTCCGAACTCCCTGATTACACGTGATGCAAAGACGGAGCAGTGAAAGCCGTCTCGCGGCGGATGGACCGTGCAGATGGCGACATCCGCATCCCTCAGCCCCTCAGCCCATATTTTGCGATTTTTTTCATTTTCGTTTATTACATCCTCATAATCGTATGATACAATGGCTGCGCCGATAGCTTTGCAGCGCGGGCCGACCCAGCCTGCTTCCGGGGTGAGTACCGTCACTTTGGCTCCTGCGTCAATAAAAGCCTTTGTCGCCTCGGTTACCCAGATCTGTGTCCCGCCGTGGAGCTTTGTATCTTCAATGAAACAAATATGCATGTGGTATCCTCCCGGTTTCGGTATATCGGAAAATTAGTTGTTTTTTATTAAAAGGTATTTTTTAATTTGCAGATTTCAATGTCGGTAAAAGATGCAATATACAAAACCATTTTTGCCTGTTCAATATAAATAATTCAGAATGTCGTTAATTTTATTTTTCAGGGCATTGAAATTATAGCGTGCCGCTATTGCCCGGCGGTTCTGCCGACGGCACTCGGAATAGCGTTCCGGGTGCAGGAGAAGATTTGAGATCTTGGCGATTTGCGGCCGGGTAAATTTTTTTTCAGGAAATAATGTGTATTGGACTTTCATATCCTCGGGCAGATGTTCACCCACAACTTCGCTGAAAGTTCTCTCCGGTCTGTAACGGCTGCAAACAACGGGAATGCCGGCTGCACTGCCTTCCAGAATGGGCAGGCCACGCCCCTCGGTTTCACTCGGTAGGAGAACAATGTCGGCCATTTTATAAATTTCATCTATCGTAAGCTCGTTAAATCCATGTGCCTTGAATGAGTCATGAATTTCGGTGCCCACCGAGAAGGCTGTGAAAAGACGCTTGCCGATGTGGCCGGGAACGCGATTTAGTACTTTTTTGTAGGCTTTAAGGATGTTTTCCAGATCGCGTTGATGTTCCACTGGAGCCGGTCCGGTAATATGCAGGGTCAATGTCAGGTTTGCATCACGTTCAAAGGCCTCCCTGAAGGCTTTGTATGTAAGCAGTTGTTCGACAAGTTCCCAATCCCGGAATATGCGTTTTTTTGTGACGATACGGGTCGGTTGCAGCAGATAAAGCGCCGAGGAGGAGGCAATATTCAGTTCAAGTTCCCCGGTTGCGCCGCATACCATCGGGGTCTGATTATGCATCCATGTTTCTATGTGCTCCATATGGGCGTCAACAGGGGTCGGGGTGATGATCCGGCGGCCGTCTGAAAGAATGTAAGCCATTCTGAGACGATGAAAGAGTTTTTCTTTTTGCGAACAGGGGGAAAAGAAGGCATTGGCAATGGAAGTGTTGATATTAAAGATCTGGTTTCGGGGAAATCCATAATGCTTGATCAGTTTTTCCGATTGTCGTGTATTAATGTTCAACTGGAACCAGCGAGCGCCGCGCCATGGCAGTATTCGTTTGAAAAGAGTGAAAAATGACCGGTTTTCATAGTTTGTAAAAAAATGATCCCGTACACCCGGAGAGGCTCCGGGTTTTCTTTGCGATGGCGGGGTTCCGCCTTCCCAGAAAAAGTCATGATTAGAATTCAGAACCCTGATCCCCGTTGATTCCGAAACCAGGACGATGGCCAGGGCGGCGGCAATATTGCCCGGGTTGGAGTTAACATTGACCGGTATCAGGAGCCCGATTTTGTTGCGGCGGATATATTGCTCCAGTCGACTTGCAAAATCTGATGCCTGCCGCCAGATTTCATTTGCCATTTTGCCGGAGATCTCGCTGCCCGAGGGCATGGGTTCATAAAATAATTTACGAAACCATTTCCCCTTATTCCATTTGTCCCAGCCATCAAAATTGGATAGAAGCAACCGATGCCAACAGGGGGTGATGTACGCGTCGGCCTCATTAAAAAAGTTGCCGCCGATAAAATGGATCGGCAGGAAGCCGTTTTTCGTGCTTAAAAGCTCGTCAAAACAGCGCGCATATTTGGCAATTTCAATGGTAACTCCGTCGATGCCGTAGTTGAAAGTAATAAAAGCAATGCCTTGAGCAATCCTGGCCCTTGATTCAACCTTGTCGGTTGCATCTGCTTCCGGGAAAAGCGGATTTTGCAGTGAAATGCGGTCCAGCAGAGTGTTAATGTCGTCCCAGGAAGATACCTTCGCATTTTCAAATAGTGGAGTCATAGTATGAAATTAGAATAACAGAATTGTGCGGTAAAGACAAACAGATTAGAAAATGAATGCAGGGCGATGGGTGGGTATGGTTAACAGGGTTTAGGTCAATTGTTTTTATTGACCGAGCATCACTTCGATGATTTTTTTGTCTACGTGATCCATTCCCTGGAGGCAGAGCTTGCCCAGGTTCCGTATGGTGGATTCCGCACCGGTGCCGACAATTCCCTCGGTTTCGGATATAAAAATATTGTTTTTGGCAAGTTTGGCCGAGAGGATCGCTTCCCCGGAAGCCGTGGAGAGCTTGAACGCGCATCCGCCCTTGGCCCCGTCGCATACCATGCCGGCCAGATCTCCGCTCATGTTGTTGATGGTGCCGGCGATCTGGTCGTCATTGCATCCCAGAAGCCAGGCCACGGCAACGCTGGCGCCGATACCGGCGGCAATAGCACATCCGCAGATGGGGGAGAGACTCCCTGTGAACTCTTTGATATAGATGGTTACCAGGTGGCTGAAAGCCAGAGCCCGTACCAGTTTTTCATTATTGCTGCCCAGCTCCCGGCAGGTGAGCAGCACGGGCAGGATAGCGGTCAGACCGTGATTCCCGCTTCCGGCACTGCTCATCACAGGCAGTTTGACGCCGGCCATACGGGCATCGGTGGCAGCGGATGTATAGATTTTTACTCGATTGACCAGGTTATTCTCCATTTCCCCTTTGTCCATGAGGGCTTTCAGGCCGGCTCCGAGTCCAAGGCCCGGTTTATCCCTGAGGCCGACCTGGGCTATCTTCATGTTCATATCCGCCCCTTCGGCCAGAAACGCAATTTTTTTAAAGGGGATGGTCTCAATGGTTTCCATGAGCTGTCTGATCGTGAGATCCCCGAGTTTGTCCATGGCCTGATGATCGTTAGTATCAGTTGACGGATCGGTTTTTTTCATGGTCACGGCATTGTTTTTTTCCACCAGGACAATATTGGTGTGGTGGTCCCGGATGATGCATCTGCTGCTTCCCTGGTCCGTAATAACCCTGGCTTCGATATAAAAAGATGCCTTGGTTTCTTCGAGGCTGATCGTGATGATACCACGGTCTAAAATGGCCCTGGCCGCGGCAATATAAGCATCATTCACTTTGTCGAAAAGTTCGAGTCCCAGATCGGGATTGCCGCAAACCAGGGAAAGAGCCACGGCAAAGGGGATTCCGGACTCGCTTGTTCCGGGGATGCCCACCAGCATGCCGTTTTTAAAAATGTTGGGGCTGACAATGACATCTATTTTTTTGAGATGACCCTTGACTTCAGTATAGGCCCTGGCCACGGCCAGGGCTGCGGCAACCGGTTCGGTACAACCCAGGGCGGGTCTTACCTTGTCTTTTAATATAGCAACAATTTTGTTATAATTCATACTGCTTTTACAATTCCTTTGTTCCGGCGATGCCTAACAATCCAGCAGCAAAATCGATTCTATTTCAATATCGGCATCCAACGGCAGGGCCGCCACCTGAACTGCGGAACGAGCCGGCGGATTGTTTTCGAAATAGGTCGCATAGGCTTTGTTGACTGCCGCGAAATCGTTCATGTCGGTCAAAAATACCGTGGTTTTCACCACCCGGTCAAGGTCGGCGCCGGCAGCCCTGGCCAGGGCACGGATGTTTTTAAAGATTCGATGTACCCTGTCTTCGATATTACCCTGAACAATCTTTCCGGTCTCGGGATCAATGGCAAGCTGGCCTGATAAAAAAACAAGGCTGCCCGCGGCAACGCCCTGGCTGTAAGGCCCTATGGCCGCCGGTGCCCGAGATGACTGTATTGCCTTGATAACGCTGTTTTTCTGTTCCATTTTTCCATCCTTTGTCAATATTTAAAACAGTAGAATAATTTGTTAACAGTCGAAATTTTGTCAGGGGGCCGTGCAGCGGCTTTACCCGTAAATGCCGTTGTACTCTTTATCCAGACCTTTTTTAAGACTGAAAAGCATTGCCAGCAGTATCCCGGTAAGGGGTAACCCGGCAACAAGGGTTGCTGACTGCAAAGCGATCAGGCCTCCGCCAAGCACAAGGGCCGCGGCGACTCCCCCCTGCAGGCAGGCCCAGAAAACACGCTGAACGGTGGGTGGATTGGTTTTGCCGCCGCCCGTTATGATTGTGATGACAAGGGTCGCTGAGTTGGACGATGTTATAAAGAATAAAGTGGCCAGGATAATCACCGTAATGGAGCTGATGCCGGACAGACGAAGGCTTTCAAAGAATGTGTATATGGCGGTAGACAGATTTTTATCGATCGTCTGAGCGATTCCTGCTCCTTCGAACATTTCCATATACAGTGCGGAACTGCCAAAAATAGTAAACCATAAAAATGTCAGCAGTGTGGGTGCGAACAAAACACCTGCGATAAATTCTCTTACAGTCCTTCCTCTGGAAATGCGTGCAATAAACATTCCGACAACCGGCGCCCAGGTGATCCACCATGCCCAGTAAAAAATGGTCCAGCAATTTTGTCGTTCGGTTCTCGCAAAAGTTTCTGTAAAAAAAGATACATTCCAAAATTGGCTGAAGTAATTTCCTATGTTTTGCGGTATGGCGTTTAAAATAATTAATGTCGGTCCTGCCAGAAAAGTAAATGCCATCAGGAAAAAACACAGGACGATGGTTATGATGCTGAGCTGTTTTATTCCTGAATACACACCTCCAGCAACGGACAGCGTTACAACCAGGGTGATGATGCCGATCAGTATTATCTGCACAGTGGCATTGATGGGCACGCCAAGGATATAGTTTAACCCCGCGTTGATTTGAGAAACAGCCAGACCCAGGGAAGTTGCCAGACCGAACAATGTAGCGACGCTGGCGAAAATATCAATAGCAATTCCAATGGGGCCGTAAATTTTTTCACCGATTAATGGATGGAAGATACTGCTTATGGTCAAGGGAAGCCCGTGGCTGAAGGCAAAAAAGCCCAGCCCCAGCCCCACCAGTGCATATAGCGCCCATGTATGAAAACCCCAGTGAAAAAAGGTGATGGCCATGGAGAGATTTGCCGCTGCAACTGTTTCGGCGGTAACTCCCATGGGCGGAGGTGTGATATAATGGTAGATGGGTTCGGCAACGCTGTAAAATACAAGTCCTATTCCCGTGCCGGCGCTGAAAAGCATGCAGAACCATGCAGGAAGACTGAATTTCGGCTTACTGTCCGGACCGTTTTGACGTTGATTAATCCGAATATCAGAAATCCTATGATAATAATTGCCGATGTCCAGAAGATCGGTGGATTGATTTCAAGACCTAATGGATTTTTATTGGCGGATTTGCCATTGCCGGTCATATATACCTCTTTTTTGTATATCAGCGAGCAGGATTGCGAGTTCAGGGCTCGCGCAAAAATAACTTCACATTTTAAGCGTCGATGCATCCCGCCCGACTGCGTTGCAAAAACTCGGAATATACTTGATATTCCTGCGTTTTTGCGCCTTGCCGGCCAGGCGCCTCAACACTAAAAATTTGTGAACTTATTTTTGCGGGAACCCTTAATATTTTTCAAAGTATCTGTTTTGATATGGTTCCTGGACAATTGTTCTTTGAATCTGATTTTCCCACTCTGCCGGTGGATGAATTTTCAGGATATCTTCGAGCCGGTCCTGTTTTTCTAGTCGTTCATAAATATCGCACCATGCGCAGGGAACATCGTAAGGGAGCATCGGGTTTATTTCGCATTTGCCCTCCGAGACGCCGCCGCAGGGGCCGTTAAAAAGGCTTTTAGCACACCGGGTGACAGGACATATACCGCCTGTATAACCGAGAACGCAGTCTCCGCAGGCCCTGCATTTTTCTTCATACACTCCAATATCTCTGTCGATTCCGATAGCAATCGTGTTTACAGCCGGAAAAACCGGCCTGTCCGAAAACTTTTCGGCAAGGAGTTGAGCGCCGGCGCCACAGGCCATGGTGATCAGGCAGTCATATTCTTTTACGATTTCATCGAGTTCAACAAGATACTGCAGGTTGCATGCTCTCTCGACTGTATATCCATCTACCCGGGTCGGCAGTTTGTCGGACTTAAATGTTAAATTAAGCTCGGTATTTAACGCGTTGACCTCTTTTTGGCCACCACCAAGGCAAACAGATGCGCATCCGCCGCAGCCGATGTTCAGTATTTTTTTGTATTTTTTTATGAAGGATTTGATTTCCTCAAAAGGTTTTCTCTCTACTTTAACCAACGATACCTCCTGGAAGACGGTCCATTTTGCATTAAATAAGGAAGCTTTTACGAAGCTGTCAAGCTTTGACGGTTATTCTCATTACTCGGGTAATGTCGACTTTTCCAGCACATGGCATTCACCGCAAAGAGTGGGAGCCGGCATTTCTCCGCTTTGCAAAAAGGCTTTCCATTGAATTCCTTTACGAGGAATCCAATATTTTTTTTTGCTTTCCTGATGGCATGATATGCATAAATCATGGAATGCATGCTCAAGATCAATTTTTGTTTTTGAATTATGGCAGGAGCAGCATGAAACATCCGGATCGCCTTCTTCGAGGTCTGAGTCGTCTAAAACATTTTCTCCGTTTTCATAGATGTGATGGCAATCAAGACAATCTAACTGATCCATGTGTAATTCATGGGGAAACATTACGGCCGAACGCTGTCTTTTGTCATTTATGTTTTTTTGAAAACAATCAATGTCATGATTTAATAATATTTCTTCGGTTTGAGCAAGGGCTGTTGGAATACCGGCAACAGCAAAAAATAGAATAAAAACTAATGATATATAAAAATTTTTTTTTTGAAAATACATTTTTTCCTGCACTTTCCACGGTCTATGTCGCAAGATCATGGAAAAATAAATTAATTTTCATCAAATTGCGGCAAAACACCCTGTTCGCGGCAAATGCTCCTGGTAAGTGCTATCATACCCGGGATATCAATACCCATGGGGCAATAGCAACGTGTGCAGAGCACACATCTTTCCCAGGCGATCTCTTTTATTTCCTCCAGGCCTTTTCTGTCGATTTTTCCTTTTTGCTTATACAGCCTGCCCAGGGAATTTATGAATTTATGGGAAGGCATATATATGGGATTTTTCCCCCGGTTCATATACAGAAAGCAACTTTCGGCACATAAAGTACAATGAACACACAGCTTAAGTGATAGACTAATATGGGTCTTATTTCTGTCAATGGTTTCCCAAATTTTGTCTGTATCAATTTCCAATGTTTTTTCTTTTGACATCGAATTTCCCGTTATGCATGGAACCATGAATAAAATTAATCGAACTGAAGATTGCGAAATTTCGGTTCGCCGGTTTTATATGAGATCAGGCAAGGCGTGTTAGGTGTTGCATATTTTATATATGCGGGCTTTAACGCAACGCGGATACGCTGGGAATGCAACGCCGGCGCGGACCAAAAATCGGGCTGCTGTTCAAGTTGTTGAGTTCACAATCATAGGTATATTATATCCATTTGGACAGATTTTTTAAAATTTTACCAATTTTCAATATCAAATTTTTCCTTGCCTAAATACCATTTTTTAAGACTAAATTTTGGGCCCCCGAAGTACCATTTTCTGATTCCTCTGCCAAAGCTGTTTTCATGGCTGATAAGAAAACGATTGATAAAAAAGAATATCATATGTGCCAGCTTGGTGAAAGGCAGCAGGATAAGCATTAATGCACCGGAGAGCATGTGCAGGATAATAATGGATTTATAACCCGGTATCTGGTGAAAGGCCAAAATACCGGTCAGAAAAGGAGCGGCTGTTAAAAATAGAACAAGATAATCGGTAAAAGTGCTGATGGAGCGGACCCGTGCAACCAGTATCCTGCGAAAAAGAAAAAACAGGGCACATGCAATAACCAGTTGCGCCATGGTATCGGTGACTTTTTCAGGAAGGCTGAAAAACCTTACGCCCCATGATTCATAGATAAGGTTATTGTGCCCCAAAAGGAAAAGCGGCGCAGCAAACAGGCACACATGAAAGATGGATGTTATCGTTGTCATTACGGGATGTACGCCGATTACCGAAACCTTGAGCGATGCAATCCGGTTCGCCATGGTTTTTCTGGAAAATCCGCCGGCGGAATAGTTTTTATATTGACTAATTGGTCTGAAACGAATCCTGTCCGCTTTTTTGCTGAGTATAAAAAATCTAAGTACCTGGAATGTTGTTCCAGCGAAAAAGACCAGAAATGCAAATAATGCCAGGGGCCCCCGCACAAAATCATAAAATATTTCCAAGGGAATCATATCTTATACTCACCAGAGTTTATCTTTTTTGAATAGTCAAAAATGATGGTTTCGTAAAAAGGTCTGGAATTTAATTTTGGGTACAATATATAGAATTTTTTAATATCGAAATACGAATATATTGTGCTTGGAGCCTTAAATTCCGATTTTTTCTATCGCATTGGAAAGGACATGCTCATATCAATTCATAAGTTTCCTGTCAAGTATTTTGTGTTTATTTCTTTGAAACCATCCCCGAGAAACGGTCCGGGGCAGGGGGGTGATCACGCAGGCACGGAGGACACAGAGGAGGAAAGAATAAAAAATAGACACAGAGGACACAGAGAATTTTTTATATTAAAAAATATGCTTTCTCTGTGCCCTCTGTGTCTGCATGGCAAATAAAAATAAAATGGATAGCTCCAGACACGAAAAAGTAAAAAAATTCTTGGGGCTTTGTGTGAAACAATATTTTTTGCGTTTTATGGGATAAAATGTACAAATTCGGGAGCCGAGAAACTAAAACGATTTATAGGTTTCTATGCCCACCCGTTTTTTGAACATGTTTACGCAGTTGATTTCCAGGTCGAGCAGTTCAGCGATTTTGAATTTGGCATCAATGCCTTTTGCCACACCAGGAGTTTCGTTGACAACACCGATATCCAGGTCCTCCCGAACTTCGTTCATGACAACGGTATCTCCCAGGTCCGCCACCGACACACCGAGTTTTTCCGCTACATACGCTTTTGCCGCATCAATTCTCATGCCCCGGTTCAGTTGCAGACGCGCTACCAGATCTCCGGCAGTACGTATTCCGCCCATTCCCGAAACAACCGCATGTGCGGCGTGCATTCCCAAGGGATCGCCGACGCCAACCTACAATCCGTCGAGCCGACAGAGCTCGACATGGGCCTTGGACGCTCTTGACAGCGCGTCCAGAGGCGGCTGGAGGGTCAGAGGAACACCGCCCACGCCCATTCCCAGATTAGCGTGAATGGGAATCTCCGAAACTTCCGAGCAGGCCTTGGTAAAAGTGATGGACCGGGCCATGTTCCAGGGCAGCGATTCGTTGGTCACGATATTGATGGCGGGGCCGAAAATGGTTACACCGGCTTTCCTGGCAAGTTTCACCTGGTCCTGGGGATAAAGGCCGGCAAGCCGGACACCGTCGTATTCGATATCACCGTGCATTCCTAAAATGAATTCTCCGGACATGCCCATTTCAATACCCATGGCGGGATATTTTTCGTGAAGAATTTCAGCGGCTTTAAGCGCGGCATAAAACTCCGCATCCCCGGAAGCGGCTGTGGTGTCGAAATTGATGCCGTCGGCACCGGCCAGCTCATAAAGCTCGCTTCCCACATAGACGATATCCTTGATCAGATATTCGGCCATCTGCTCGTAGGCTTCCCGGGCTTCTTTGATTTTACCCTGGGGCATCAGATCACTGGGATTGGACACCGGCCCGTCCGGGATGGAGTAAAGTCCCATGTTTGGCATGGCCCCATACATGATCGGCGCAATGGTCTGGAGCACCGCCTGCTCCATGTTGGGCTTTTCATAGGTAACCACATGCTTGCACTGCTTGTAGCTGTAGTCGATATGGGTCAGTTCCAGCGTATCCGCGCCCATTCCACGCTCAAACATGAGCAGTTGCTGGATCTTGCTGATGGGTATATGCGCCCTTTTGATTTTAGAAGTCATGTTGTCATAGGAGAGACAGCATTCTTTGCCCTCTTCCACACCCACAACCCGGTCTTTACATTTGTAAAGTAAAGTTTTTTCAGACCGTCGAAGCCCATGGCGTATATGCCCTCAATGACTTTTTCAGCCTCTTTTTCCGGAACTCCTTCCGCATAGAAAGTGGAGGACCATGTAACCTCACATTGGCTGCCGCCAAGTTTTTGGACGGTTATTTTGCTGAGATAATTTTTCACCGGAAGAGGGCTGTTCACTATGGAATAGTGCAGAGTCCGGGTATCGTTATCCAGTTTTTCCAGTTTTTCAACAATCCGGCCGCCATCCTGCAGGGTTAAAGTTCTCTCGGCACCGATACCGGTGCCTTTGACGGAACTGTTTGCCACGGCCGCCACAAATTTATCTAATCCGTTAAAATCACTGATGGTCCGCCATACTTTATCTGCACCGGCATTAATCGTTGTTTTCATTGATACATTTGTCATCAGAGCACCTCTTGGAAATATGATTTTCAATTTTCGGCTCCTTTCCGTTTGGTATGGGCGGGTTTTTTTTAATAACCATTGATTATCTATAAACCGATATGCCCCAAATGAAAATGGAAAAAAACCAAAAA
>NBLJ01000093.1 GCA_002084545.1 Desulfobacteraceae bacterium 4572_123
CGGCAAGCTGTTCATGGCCGGTATCCTTCCGGGTTTACTCTTGACGATCCTGTTTATTCTGACGATTATCATCTGGACCACTCTGCAACCGGAATTGGCTCCACGGGCGCCCAGAGCCGGTTTCAAGGAAAAAATCGCGTCTTTGTCCGGCCTTATCGAAACCATTATTCTCTTTGCAATGGTCATGGGCGGTCTTTTTCTCGGATTTTTTACACCCACGGAGGCAGGTGCGGTCGGTGCTTTCGGCACCCTTATTATCGCAGTCCTTCGAAAAAATATTAATTTTAAGGAATTTGTTCAGGCACTTTTTGAGACCACCCGGATTTCATGCATGATTCTTGTTATCGTGGCCGGCGCCACTGTATTTATACGTGGTAAACTCCGTGGCCCGGGATGTGCCTCTGGAGGTTATATTCAAAGGTGTGCTTCCCCTGATAATAGCCCTTTTGATCGGAATTTTTATTCTGATCGCCTTCCCCCGGATCGCACTGTTTCTTCCAGGACTGATGGGCTGAAAGCTTTTTTTTAAACCGGACATGGCACTATATCCAGGCCCGCGGCCTCATCCAGCCCATACATGATATTCATATTCTGAACAGCCTGACCGGCAGCGCCCTTGACCAGATTGTCAATGGCTGAAATCAATATCAGGCGGTTATTATGCCGGTCAATCCTGACTCCGATATCACAAAAATTTGTCCCGCGCACATGCAGGGTATCTGGTGGATTTTCATCGGGCCGCATTCGCACAAAATACCGGCCCGCATAATAGTCAGCTATGCAGTTGCGGATATCCGTTTCCTTTGCATCTTTATTAAGCGACGCATAGGTTGTCGTAAGCATACCCCGTGTCATGGGCACCAGATGGGGCACGAAGGTGATGTGAACCGGCGATCCGGCCTCCCGGGTCAATACTTCGTTAATCTCCGGGTTGTGGCGATGGGCGGCAATTTTATACGCCCGATAAGATTCATTCACTTCACAGAAATGGGTGGTCAGAGAAACAGACCGACCAGCACCGCTTACTCCTGATTTTGAATCGGAAATAATAGTATCAGGATTGATGAGCCCCTTTTTCAGCAAAGGAATCAGCGGCAGCAGAATACTTGTGGGATAGCAGCCGGGGTTGCCGATTATCACGGCTTTTCTGATTTTTTCCCGATATATTTCACACAATCCGTATACCGCGTCTTTATTCAATTCCTTTGCAGTATGAGCCTGGTAATGCTGCTCGTAAAGGCCGATATCGGAAAACCTGAAATCAGCGGAAAGATCTACCACTTTTTTGCCCAGCCCGGCGATCTCGGGCACCAGGGCCATGGGAATTTTATGCGGCAGGGCCAGAAAAACCACATCCGTTCGACCGCAAAGACCGGCAATATCCAGCTCTTCACAAACAAGATCCACAACTCCGGCCATGGCGGGAAAAACTTCTCCAAAGGGTTTGCCGGCATATCGTCTTGAAGTGACGGCCGTCAGTTCAACGCCGGGATGTCCCGCCAGAATTCTCACCAGTTCCGCTCCGGCATATCCGGTCGCTCCGATAATACCCGCCCGTATCATATTATTTCCTTTCGTATATTGAACGTTGTATGTTGTAGGCATTGCAGGGATTTCTTCACTTATCATTCATCATTATATCAGGCCGGCCTCTTTGGCTTTTATCCATCCGATTTTATCATCTGAAAAACAAATTTTCAAAAAATCCTTGCTCTTTTTTTCAACAGCAACCCTGGTTCCGGCATGAAGAACAAACAGTTCCGTGGAACTGTCGTCGAACCCGGAGCGCACCGACACTTCCCGATCCAGTATGACCGCTTGAGTGCCATGGGTGGTTTCATAAAAATGATATAATGCCGTAATGGAAAATATCAGCACAAATGGCGCTACAACCAGTGCACTCCGTTGCAGGAAAAACAATGGCAATCCATTGGATCGTGGTCTGCCCCAGAATATAATTCCAGAAAAATAAAATCCGCACAATTCCTGAATTATTATCCTCGCCTTTATCTTTAACCATACGAAGGGCATGTTTGTAGTTAAATTTCAAATCAGGATCGCATGGAATCAGCCGGGCCGCCCTTGCATACCAGAGGACGGCATGCCCCAGATCATCATTTTTAAAAAAGGCATTGCCAAGATTGTAAAAAAGTTTTCCATTGACAACTCCGGCATCGGCCAGCTTTGTAAACGATGCGATCGCCTGCGAAAAATTGCCGTCATTATATGATTGAATGCCATCGAGAAATATCCGGCCCTGTTTTTCGGCACCGGCCTGTCCGGGAAGAAGAATCGTTAAAAGGATAAAGATGACTGCAAGGCTTTGCAATAATTTCACGACAAACTCCTTTTGACGAGTTGCCTGGTCTGGATCAGGAGGTCATTTTTTAAATCAGCATCCGGATTCTGCCCTCCGTATTTGGCTGACTCGATATATTTCAACAAATCGACGGCCCGGCACACCACATCATCGGAATATCCCCTGCGCCGCAGAATCTCCCGAGCCTCCTGATATGTAATCGATTCTCCGGCCCGATCCGCCGATGCAAAAATAGCTGCAACAAGAGCCCGATACAATAAATCCATGAAATTTTCCCCGGAGGTACCGATTCTGCCTGCCTTTTTCAGTGCTTTTTCAGATTTTTTCAACATCCGGGTACGATGTGTTAGATCCTTTCGAATAACAATATGCACGAGCCTGAGTGACAGGTAAAAAAATGCCGGAATCAGCAGAAAAAGTATAAACTGAATCAAAGATATTTCCATCCGGCTTTTCAGAGCATCCAGTTCTTCTTTTAGAGGCAGAATATCGTGCCCGGTAAACTCCACTTTTTGCTTTTTGATTTTCAACACCGTATCCGGTGCAGTTAGCGTATATGCTTTTGCATCAACTGCTTCATCGGAGGTATCCACGGTCAATTCAAAAGGCCCGCCATGCATTGGAAGGTACCGCTCTTTCTCCGGATCAAAATAGACCATATCAATGGACTCTATTTTATACTCCCCGGGTTCAAGGGCCACTATGGCACTACGGAAAGTTTTGCTGCCCGAATATCCATTTCGGCCAAGCCCAATGGTCTCTTCAGGCGCATCTCTGTATTCCTTGAATCCATCCGGCACCTTGATGCCGGGGACTTCCGCATCCATGATATTACCGTTGCCGGTAATCGTAACGGATAAAGTTGTTGAATCGCCTGTTTTAAGAATTCGGCTGTCAATCTCGGCAGTCATTTGGAACTGGCCCACCAGCCCTGAAAAATCAACACCGGTGGAATTTTCAGGCAGCGATTTTACATTTACCGTTATAGGGTCGGTCCTCAGTACGACAGGTTTGCTGTTCAGGTTTCCGAAAAATTGATCATTGAAAAAGCTGTCAAAACCGAAGGTGCGGTTTTCTTTGCGCTGAATAACATCACAGCCAAGCAGGGCGGGATCTATTGTTTTGATCCCGGAAGTTGCGGAAACCAGCAGATAATCCAATTCGGTAACATCAAACCTGCGGCCTTCTATAACCTTTTGATATGTACGGCTTTCTCCTATCTGGCGGGCTGTAAACCCTGAAAATTCCGGTTTTTGAAACCTCAAATTCCCAATCCGGACCAATGAAAACAATTTAAAGGTGTATATGATCTGCTCCCCGGCATATGGAGAGTTTTTTGAAACGGAAGCACTGACGAACAGATCCTTTTTAGCACTGCTTTCGGCGGATTCAGGGGACACGATTATTGATATTTCCCGGGTTTTCAACAGCTCGCCGTCAATTTTCACACTCAGCGGAGGGATTTTAAGGGCTCCGTTTTTCAAAGGAATGAGAATAAAATTGCTGGTGGTCTTCCGGGTGGTTTTTCCGTTAATAATCCGGACACTGCTGCCCGTGCCCCTGGAAACAACGGAAAAATCTTTAATTACCGACGTGTCGATCTCGCCCTTGCCGCCCTCAATGGTAACCGTCAGATGGATCGATTCATCCGGAGTGATCCGGTTCTGATCCACGAATGCACTGATTCTTGCAGCCCCGGCGAGAACGGGAATCAGTATAATAAACACTGCCGGAAAAAGGCATATCCCTGCCCTTTGCCTTTTTCCGTTTATGCCGTGCATGGCCTGCCGTAAGTTATAAAATATCTCCATTATAATACAAATCACCAGTCTTTTTCCACCTGCTGCTCCCGGTAATCCGGAATCATTGCCCGGCCGGGCTGATCCTTCAGGCGATTAAGCATTTTTTCGGCCTGATTGGAGTCCGCGGGTTTTTCGCCCCCGGCCACGCCTCCTTTTTTTTCAGGCGGTTTTTCATTTTTACCTTCTGATCCGGACATTTTTCGTTCAGAATCAGGGGTGCCGCTTTCAGGGGTATCGAGTTTGTCGCCGTACTCTTTGTCCGGTTGCCCCTGATGACTTTCATCTCCGTTTTTTGTTTTATCATCAGAGGAATCACTCTTAGTATCTTTCCGGCTGTCGGAATCTTTGTTTTCTTTTTTATCCTTTCCTTTTTGCTCCTGATTATCCTGCTGTTGTTTCTGCTGCTGCATCACTTTTTTAATAAACGCGATGTTTTCTTTGGCCTGCATGTCATCAGGATTGATTTCAAGGCCCTTTTGATAGCTTTTCACAGCATCTTCCAACTGATGTAACCGGTACCGGGTATTGCCTATATTGAAAAGCGCTTTAGCGCGCAAATCTTTATCTTCGGTTTTCAACGCCTGGTTATAATGATCAAGGGCCGAATCGTAATCCTTCAGTTTATAGAAGGTGTTGCCCAGATTATATAATATCCCGGGCTCTTCGGGATCTTCCAGCTGGGCTTCAATAAAACCTTCAAGGGCTTTCTCGTATTCTCCGTTTTTATAGGCTTCTAGTCCATCCTGCATATTGCCGGCACGGGCAGGCACGGCAAACAGAAACAGCAGCATAAAAAGAAACAGGGAAGCTGCTTTTTTTCTGTCGGACAGAAATATCTCTATTGCAAGGAGCAGAATTGCAATGGATAAAAACCACTGAAAGCGATCTTCCCATATCTGTTTTCTGCCGCCTTCAAGGGTCGAAGCTTCCATCTTCCCTCTTATTTCCTGTTTGTAAATTACGTCCAGATCCATATCTCCGGCAACGGACCGGACATAGGCGGCATCCGTTAAAAGTGCTGCCTGGCGAAGTGATTTTTCATCTATTCTGGTCAAAACAATTTTGCCTGAAGCATCCTTTTTGAAACCGCCTTTTTTATCCGGCAGCGGTACGCCCTGCTCTTTTCCCACGCCGATGCAAAACAGCTTTATACCGGCATCGCGTGCATCTTTTGCCGCCTTGAGCATATCCATGCCCGTATTTTCACCATCAGTTATCAGAATAACAGCCTTTTGAGTATCTATTTTTTGATCAAATCCCTTGATACAGGTATTTACGGCATTACCGATATCCGATCCGCCCATCGGTAGAAAATCCGGCGAGAGAGCTTTTAAAAAAATATGAAAAGCTTCATAATCCAGAGTAAGAGGGCATTGCATAAAAGCGGTTCCGGCAAATGCGACCAGGCCTACACGATCGCCCTGCAGCATGGTCAGCAAATCAACAATCTCGCGCTTGGCCCGGGCCAGACGATCCGGCTTGATATCCTTTGCCAGCATGCTGCGTGAACAGTCCAGAGCAATAATAATATCGATCCCTTTTCGCTGGATCTTCCGCCATTTATAACCATACTGGGGTCCGCTTAAAGCCAGTACGATAAAAAGCAGTGTACTGATCATCAATATGGCTTTCATGATGCGCTGTTTTGTGCTTGGCTCCGGTGAAATGAATGCAAGGGCGTCCGGTGATGCAAAGGCGCGCATAATCTTTTTGCGCTTTTTCATGCCATATCCGATAAGAAGGATAAAAAAGGGAATAGTCCAAATCAGAGACAGCATTTCAATTCTGACGAATTTCATGGTATCTCCAGAAACCGGGTGTTAGAAAAAATTATCCACAGCCCCAGAACGATAAAGGCCGTAACCAGAAAATAAACATAAAACTCATTATAGTGCTCGAATATGACAGTCTTTACCTCTGTTTTTTCCAGCCTGTCGATGGTATCGTAAATTTTTTCAAGGCCCTTAATATTTTCAGCCCTGAAATAAAGCCCGCCTGTTTTATCGGCAATATCTTTCAGCGTATCTTCGTCGATATCCACCTGCTGGTAGACATAACGTTCGCCAAAAAATGTATCCTTTATTAGAAACGGAACCCTGCCGCGGGTACCTACACCGACGGTATATATTTTTACATTCTTTTGTACGGCAATATCGGCAGTGGTTGCCGGTTCAAATTCTCCTGAATTGCTGCGCCCGTCGGTGAGAAGAATGATAATATTGGATTTGCTTTTTATGTCCTCCAGCCGTTTGAGAGAAATCCCGATGGCATCTCCAATAGCCGTACTCTTACCGGCTGCACCGATTTCCAATCGATCAAGAACAGATACTATTGTACTGTAATCGCGGGTCAGGGGTATCTGGGTATAGGCATGAGACCCGAACACAACCATACCGATCCGGTCACCGCTGCGCAGTTTTATAAAATTGCGGACAACTCCCTTAACAGCTTCAAGGCGATTCACGATTTTCCCCTTTTGTTTAAAATCAAGGGCTGCCATGCTTTCTGAGAGATCGACAGCAAGGATGATATTAATGCCTTCTGTCTGGATATTTTGTTTGCTGATACCCCACTGGGGCCTTGCCATGGCGATAATGAGCAGGGCAAGGCCCGTATATTTCAAAATCGGCATGACGGCACGCAACCGAAGCCATAGTGAAGTTCTTATTGTAGAAACCGCGGCAACGGCTGATATACCCAGAACCGGACTGGTGCGCTTGCGGTGTTTAAAAAAAACAGCCGCTGGAATCAGGGCCAGCAAAAACAGAAAATATGGTGAGGCGAATCGAAACATATCTTATTGGGTTTAATATTGGGTTTACAAAGTCGTACATTTTACAAAATTCTTTACAAGCAGAAGGTCCTCTTCCATCTGATCGGTCGCTGCATGCAGCCCGGCAAACTTAATCGGATCAGCCCTGGAAAGCAATTTCTTAATATCCTGCCGCAGCTTCCGGTCCAGGTCGATTTTATCGATCCGGGGCAAAACTTCCTCGGTTGTCATCTCTGGCGCATTGATATTGAACCGGCCCTTTATATATCCCCTTAAAATTGCGGAAAGGTGGAAATAAAATTCCCTTGATGAAATGGTTTCAGAACCGGATAATTCTTCAAGCAGCCTGCGCGCGATTTCTTCGGGCAGCAGTACAGACTCGACTGTTATAATTTCATTCTTCCGGCGTCTAAGCAGATAATAGATCAGGCAGCCGGCCAAAACAGCGATTACCAGTCCTGCAACAACATATAACAGCAACGCGGAATCAAGCCCGACGTCTACGACCGGTTTGATATCGTGAATATCCGTCATAGGTTCCGGAATCTGATCTGTCGTGATACCCGCGGCAGGCTCAGGAGCGGTTTTAGCAGGCGCATTGTTCTCTGCAAGAGCAAGGGTGCATGCAAGGCCGTGGAAAAACAGCAAGGTAAAAATAAAAGTGATAATTTTTTTTTGCATTACCGCTTCCTGGTTTCCCGATAGCGAAAATATCTGGTCAACGCATCTCCCGCGGAACCTGCCGTACTGACTTCGATACAGTCAATACCACTTGATTTCAGCGTATCCATACTTTTGCGATATTCAAGTTTTCTTGATTTTTCGAACTGCAGGCGGGTATTTGAATCAAAAGCATCAAAGCAGAGAATCTCTCCGGTTTCAAAGTCCTGAACGTGAACAATTCCGCCTGCCGGCAATTTGAATTCACCGGGATCGGAAACCATAACACCGATGATTTCATGCCTGCGGCCGGCCAGTTTCAACGGCAGCAGATAATCTTTGGCCAAAAAATCGGAAATCAAAAACGAAACGGTCCTTTTGCGGCATACTTTGCCCAGATATCCAAGGGCGTCGGAAATACCGGTACCTTTGAATGTCGGTTCAAATGTCAATATTTCACGTATTACACGCCATACATGAGCAGATCCTTTTTTAGGCGGTATATACTTTTCCACACGATCGGTAAATAAAATGGCACCGACTTTATCATTATTACGAATGGCGTTAAAGGCCATTATGCAGGCCACCTCGGCGGCGGTTTCCCTTTTCCGGTTCTTAGTTGTCCCGAAACAACCCGAACCGCTCATATCCACCAGCAGGATAACGATAAGTTCACGCTCTTCGCAGTAGCGTTTGATAAAAGGCCGCCCCAGCCGGGCCGATACTTTCCAGTCGATACTCTTGACCTCGTCTCCCGGCGTATATTCCCTTACTTCTTCAAACTCTATTCCCGAGCCTCGAAATACCGAGCGGTACTGTCCCGCCATAAGCGTATTGACCAGACGGCCGCTTTTGATATGAATTTTACGAATCTTTTTTATGATTTCAGATGAAAGCATATTCTCTATTCTAGGGCACTTCCACCGTATCAAAGATAGCGGCAATAACCTGTTCGGTGGTGATATCTTCGGCTTCCGCTTCATAGCTCAGGATAATCCGATGCCGCAGTACGTTCGGGGCAACGCTCTTGATATCCTGGGGTGTTACATAGGCACGCCCCTGCAAAAATGCATAGGCTCGGGCGGCCAGACTCAGGAATATGGTTGCCCGCGGCGATGCACCGAACTGAATATAATTTTCCATGTCCAGTTTATAATCAGACGGCCTGCGGGATGCGAAAACAATATCGACAATATAATCTTTTAGTTTTTCATCCATAAAAATTTCTTTGATAATCGATACGATTTCATCTATCCCCGCCGGATTTACCACCTGCTTTATATCAGATGGTTTTTCAAAACCCACCCGCTTCATGATTTCTTTTTCTTCACTCCTGTCCGGATAATCAATCACCAGTTTGAGCATGAAACGGTCTATCTGTGCCTCGGGCAGAGGGTATGTGCCTTCCTGTTCAATGGGATTCTGGGTCGCCATGACCAGGAAGGGGTCATCCAGTTTAAAAGTGGATTCACCTATGGTCACCTGGCGTTCCTGCATCGCTTCCAGCAGGGCGGACTGAACCTTGGAGGGGGCACGGTTGATCTCATCGGCCAGGATAATGTTATGAAAAACAGGCCCTTTTTTAACAATAAAATCGCCTACCTTGGGCCGGTAAATCTCGGTTCCGATCAAATCCGCCGGAAGAAGGTCCGGTGTAAACTGGATACGCTTGAAATCCGCCTTGACTGTATTGGCCAGAGCCATGACCGCACTGGTTTTTGCAAGCCCCGGAACACCTTCGATAAGGATATGCCCCTTGGTAAACAGTCCCATGAGCAGACCTTCGATCAATTTTTCCTGACCGACAATCACTTTTCCCAATTCAGTCTTTATGCTGTTTACAAGAAGATATTTTTCTTCAACCCGTTGTTTTATTTCCTGAATTTCCACAACTGCTCTCCCTGGATAATTATTTTTTTTTATTCCTGTTTTTCAAATCACTGCTTATATCACCTGCAAGTTCTTTTATTATCGAAATGACATTGCGCCCTCTTTTCCCTGCAATCTCATGGGCCTGATTCACTACCTGCGCAGCCTGATTTTGCAGTACGGAAAGCGCAGGCAAAGCTGTACCCTTTTTACCGTATTGCCAGATCAATAACCGCAGGGCTATTTTTTCTTCCTGTTTTCTTATAAAACCCATAAATCATTCTCTATCGACAAATTTTAAATAAAACATTTTCTAAAACAAGTCTGGGATTCTGCCCCGTGGATTTGAGCTTGATATCGGCTGCGCTCAAATATCCCATGGCATCAAGCAGCTCACGGGATGTAAACTTTTCCGAATTTTTCAGCAGCAGATAAACGGGATAGGGACTACGCGGATTTTTAGCGATCACAAGGTCGGATGTCGGTTTTTTGGCCTTTTTGCCTTTGCCTGTACCGGATTGATCCGTGTGCCACTGAGCCAGGCATTCTAAAAGAATCTTGTCATAAGCCTGAATCAAAGGCATTGCATGTGACTGAAACTGGTTGTAGGACATACCCTTGTTCCACCCCCTGCCCTGAGTACTTTCAACAAAATCCTTAATAATTATTAGCCTCCTTGCCTGATTTGTCAAGGCAGCCAAAATCTGCAAAGGATGAAAATTATCAGAAAGCAGGGAATCCATGAAAAACAGGGCCTGAGGCAAATTTTTTTCCGCCATGGCTCCGGTTATTTCATAGATGGGATCTTTTCGAGTACGGCTGACAACGGCATTAACATCTTTGATTGTAATTTTTTCTCTTTTTCCCGCATGATCAATTAATTTTTCAAGATTATGTATAAAAGTGCGTAAATCAAATCCGGTCATTTCATAAAGAGCATGAAAGGCGGCCGGATCAATTTTTTTATGGTACCGGCCTAAAAGCGCGCCCATTTTCTCCCGCACCACTGCCTCCTGGGCTGTTTTGTCGGCCTTTCGATCTCCCCGCGGGACAGAACAGTCGATAATAACACCGGCGCTTTTAATGGTTTTGTACAAAACACGCCGTTTATCCACAAGATCAGTGGTTATAATCAGATAATTGCCGGAAGGAAATCCCTTTTCAACGGCTTTTTGAAGAATTGCGCTGTTTTCACTTGAAGCGGGAATGGGAAGTCTGTTGTCGATACAGTACTCTTTGAGTTGATCCAGCCATTTTAGATCGCCTGTCTGTTTTGAATCAATTTTCAGCAATTTATAATCAAGGCCGGCAAGATCTTCATAGGCGATATTGGCAAATCCCAGCATGGATAAAAAATACCGGGCCGCTTTTTTTAACTCATTTTTATCATAGGCCTTTTTAGCTTTTTCAAATATCTTAAGGCTGTCCTGCCGGGAATAAAATACTCTTGAATCGTATATGCAGACGACCTTGATCCCGCCCAGAAGCGAATAGGTACTGCACTGCTCGATTGCATCGGGAATATTTTCATTACCGCCGTCAAAAAGATGCTGCCCCACACTCCTGTCCCCGGATGGCAGTAAAAAGTCCAGCAAATCGTCAAGTGCCGATTTGCAGAGCATTTCTTCGCCGTGAATCAGGTATACCTGCTCCGGTTTTCCTGCCTTATCCGATTTTTTTAAATCGGCAATATATTGCTTTACTTTTTTGTAATTAACTTCAGTCATCGTTTCCAGCGTTTTCCGGCAAGAATCATCAGCATGACAGCGGCAACAAGTGCCAGGCTGCAGCCCACTGTTTGGGAAACAGACAAAACACCCATTATCTCACCACCCCTGTAATCACCGCGAAACATTTCGATAACAGACCGGGCAATGCCATATAACAACACATAGAGCCAGAATATCTGTCCTTCAAATTTACGATACCGGCGAAAGGTAAGAAGAATTAAGAATATCATGAGGTTACTACCAGATGAGTATAACTGGGTGGGATGCAGCGGGATATTGATGGGAGCCAGTGAGGCAGGGTCATGAAACGTAATGGACCAGGGCAGTTCACATGTCTTTCCATAACAGCACCCGGCAGAAAAACATCCGATTCGGCCAAGAGAATGTCCCAGCGCCAGGGCAGGCGCTATGATATCACCGGTTTTCCATATGGGCAGATGCTTGGCCCTTAAATAGATTATCGCTGTAAGCATGGCTCCGACAAACCCGCCGTAGAAAACCAGGCCGCCTTTCCATATTTTAAACATATCCAGGGGATTGGCTGCAAATTCACCGGGGACTGTGGCAACATAGGCCAGCCGGGATCCCACAATCGCGGCAATCAGAATATAAAAAGCGAGATCCATGATTTTTTCATGATCCACGCCGTATCTTTTTGCTTCGCGGGTTGCAAACCAGATCGCCGCCAGAAAACCCATGGCCACAAAAAATCCATATGTATAGATTGAAAATTTCCCAAAATCAAGAAGAACAGGATGCATTGGCTTCAATCGCCTTTACTCATCATATTATGACCGTATCATTCCGGCAACTTGCCCAGAACCATATGAATCAGCAAAATTACAATGCCCACCGTCACTGCACTGTCCGCCACGTTAAAAGCGGGCCAGTGGTACGCACCGGCATACAAATCAAGAAAGTCAACGACTTCTTCGAAACGAATTCTATCAATCAGATTTCCAATTGCTCCACCCATGATCAGGGCCAGTCCCGAGGAAAGCCACTGATAGGTGCCGGGTATTTTACTGTAAAGATAAAAGAGCAGTAATATTGCCAGAAATGAGACAGCCAGAAATAAAAAGGCTCGAACACCGGGGCCCTGCCGGGCCATAAACCCGAACGCCCCACCCGGATTACGAATATGGGTGAGGTTGAAAAATCCGGGAATCACGGGAATGGAGTGATACAATGCCATGGTCTTTAGCACCATGGCCTTGGTCATCTGGTCGAAAGCTACGACACCACCGGCAATGAGCATAAGTCGGATATATTTGCTTCGTTTAAAATTTTGAGCCAAAATCCATTTCTATTTTTTCAAGGGCATCTTTGCATCGCCTACAGATAGTCGGATGCATATCGTCTTTGCCAACGGTGGCGTCATGGATCCAGCAGCGCTCACACTTTGCCCCCACGGCCGATTCGACTTTAACGCTGAGCCCTTTTATATCTTCACTGAGATACGCCCCTTCCAGTTCAGCCCCCTTGGTCAGAGCGGCCTGGGAAACGATAAACAGGGAACTCAATTTTTCATTGATACGAGCAAGGTGTTCATGGATATCACCGTCACAGGAGATGGTTATCCGGGCATCCAGGGGATGGCCGATTAGTTTTTGAGCCCGTGCTTCCTCAAGGGCACGTGTGACTTCCCCCCGAACATCCAGCAGCGTTTCCCACCTTACAGCCAGTTCTTCATCAAGATATTTTTTTTCAACAGCCGGCAGCAGGGCCAGGTGAATGCTCTCTTCCTTATTCTTCCCGGGCATGTATTTCCATATCTCTTCACTTGTAAAGGAAAGTATAGGGGCCATCAACCGGGCAATGGTATCCAATATCGAGTACATGGCAGTCTGGGCGCTGCGCCTTTCCTTAGACCCGGCCGGTGCGGTATACAGCCGATCTTTCAGAATATCCAGATAAAAGGCCGATAAGTCCAGGGTGCAGTAATTAAACAGGGAATGATAAATAACATGAAATTCGAATGTCTCATACGCCTTTCGCGTCCGCTCGATCAGTTTCTGCAGCCGGTGAAGCGCAAGCCTATCAATGTCCGGAAGGTCATCATAATCCACCGCATCGGTTTCAGGATCAAAGTCATACAGGTTCCCTAAAATAAACCGGCTGGTATTGCGAATGCGGCGGTAGGCATCACTGAGCTGCTTTAAAATATTATCGGATATCCGTATATCGTCCCGGTAGTCTGCCGCACTAACCCAGAGCCGGAGAATCTCGGCCCCGAATTTATTGATCACCTTTTTGGGTGCAATCACGTTGCCGATGGACTTGGACATCTTGCGGCCCTTTGCATCCACAACAAATCCATGGGTCAGCACGGCATCATAGGGTGCCTGGCCCCTGGTTCCCACCGCGGTAAGCAAAGAACTGTGAAACCAGCCGCGGTGCTGGTCGCTGCCTTCCAGGTACATGTCCGCCGGCCATTTCAAATTTTCGCGCTGCTCCAGAACCGCAGCATGACTGACGCCGGAATCAAACCACACATCCAGAATATCCGTTTCCTTGACAAATGTCGTATGTCCGCATTTTTCACACACACTGCCCTCGGGCAGCAATTCCTCTGCGCTCTTTTCAAACCAGACATCGGCACCGGACTCGGCAAACAGGTCGTAGATATGATTGATAATAGTTTCATTGATATGCAGTGTTTCACACTTTTCACAATAGAACACGGTAATGGGAACACCCCATGATCGCTGCCGGGATACACACCAGTCAGGCCGGTTTTCGATCATGCCGTAAATTCTTTCCCGGCCCCAGTGCGGCACCCACTTTACACGGTCGATCTCCTCTAAGGCTTTTTTACGCAGCCCTGTCTTTTCCATGGAGATGAACCACTGGGGAGTGGCCCGAAAAATAACGGGCTTTTTACAGCGCCAGCAATGCGGGTAGGAATGCTGGATATCTTCCCGGGCCATCAGTGCCCCGGTTTCTTCGAGTTTATCAATAATGCCCCGGTTGGCTTTGAACACAAACTCTCCCTTGAAAAACCCTACATTTTCGGTAAAGCAGCCTTTGTCGTTGACCGGGCTGTATACCTCCAGGCCGTACTCCAGGCCGACCTCATAGTCTTCCCGGCCATGACCCGGCGCCGTATGCACACAACCGGTACCTGCCTCCAGGGTCACATGGTCACCCAATATAATCAATGATTCCCGGTCATACAGCGGATGCCGGCAATGCTTTTTTTCAAGATCGGATGCCTTAATATCGGTCAACACGGAATAATCATCGAAGTTAAATGTTTTCATGCAGGAATCAACCAGATCGCGCGCCAGGATAAGCACCTGGTTATTTCCCACATCAACGGCCGAATAAACAAAATCCGGATGCAGGGCCACACCCATATTGGCCGGTAGTGTCCACGGGGTCGTGGTCCAGATTACAATAGACACATCTTTGCCTTCAAGGGCCGGAAACGTCTGTCCAAGATCTTCCGTCATGGCGAATTTAACAAATATCGACGGCGATGCTTCATCAGCATATTCAATTTCAGCTTCAGCCAGGGCCGTATGGCAGCTGCAACACCAGTAGATGGGCTTTTTGCTTCTGAAAAGGCTTTTATCAAGGGCGAATTTGCAGCACTCCCTGGCAATGGTTGCTTCATAAATATAGTTCATGGTCAGATAAGGATTCTCCCATTCGCCCATAACGCCAAGTCGCTTGAATTCATCACGCTGGATATCGATAAATTTTTCAGCATATCTGCGGCAGTAGCGCCGCACTTCCACCTGGGAAAGCTCCTGTTTTTTAGATCCCAGTTCCTTATCAACATTATGCTCGATGGGAAGGCCATGACAATCCCACCCGGGAACATATACTGCATCAAAACCGGCCATCTGGCGGGAACGGATAATGATATCTTTCAATATTTTGTTCAATGCGGTACCGATATGTATATTGCCGTTGGCGTAGGGAGGACCGTCATGCAGAATCCACTTTTCACGATCCGCGGACGCTTTTCTGATAATATTATATAAATCTTTTTCCTCCCAGGTCTTGAGCTGTTCAGGTTCACGCATGACCAGACTTGCCTTCATGGGAAATTTGGTCTTTGGAAGGTTCAGGGTTTTCTTGTAATCCATATTTCCTCCGGTTAGTTGCTCAGGTCTGAATTTATTGCCTTTTTCGACAAAAATGTAACGCGCCCAAACAACGTATTTAAACTTATCCGGCTCATCCGGCTTATGATGCAACTGTGTAAATAAAGCTTGTTATATTAAACGCAAAGGTTGAAGGTGTCAAGAAAATGTTCGCTCTCGGCGATGGTTCAAAAACTGCTTTCCCTGCCTCAACCGGACTGAAAACGCTTGCGTCGCCGTTTCTTTTTCTGATAGAATTCAGGGATCGCTACAGACCGCCGCATAACAGCAGGCGGCTAAATACAAAAGGAGGTGCTGCATGACAAATATTTTTGTTTCACCGGGAAAGTACATACAGGGCAAAGGAGCACTGAAAGAGGCTGGAAACCACATACGCTCTCTTGGCACAAAAGCGATGGTCATCGGCGGCGGGCACGGGTTGCAGGCGGTTAGTAAAGTTCTTGCCGCCAGTTGCCGCGAGGCCGGCGTGGAAAGCTTCGAAGAGCTGTTTAACGGCGAATGCTGTGACAGTGAAATCAACCGGTTGGCCAAGGCTGCTTTGTATAAAAATGCGGATGTCATCGTCGGGGCCGGCGGCGGCAAGGCCCTGGATACCGCCAAAGTGACGGCCTGGCGCCAGAACCTGCCGCTGGTGATCATTCCGACTATCGCGGCCACCGACGCCCCGTGCAGTGCATGCGCCATTGTCTATACAGTAGATGGTGTGGTTGAGAAAATTGAATCCTCACCTAAAAATCCCGAAATAGTCCTTGTTGACAGCAAGGTTATAGCAAAATCCCCTGAGCGTCTGCTGGTATCGGGTATGGGCGATGCCCTGGCTACCTGGTTTGAAGCCGAGGCGTGCAGCCTGACAAAAGCCCCAAACTGTGTCGGAGGCACCTGCACCGAAGCAGCGCTTATGATCGCGCAGACCTGCTATGAAAACCTTCTGGAATACGGCCTGGACGCCGTAGCCGCCTGCAAGGCGAATGCGGTAACACCGGCCCTGGAAAAAATCATAGAAGCCAACATCCTTCTCTCGGGTCTGGGATTTGAAAGCGGAGGTCTGGCAGCGGCCCATTCCATTCATGACGGCCTGACCGCCCTTGAAGAAACCCACAGCTATTATCATGGAGAAAAAGTGGCTTTCGGCACAATTGCACAACTGATTCTTCAGGATGCCGGATCGGATATGCTTGATGAAGTCATTGATTTTTGCATATCCATTGGTCTGCCAACGACTCTTACTCATCTTGGACTTGCCGACAGTGACCGTCAAAAGCTCATGCCCGTTGGCGAAAAAGCCTGTGCCAAAGGCACTTTTATGGCGAATATGCCGTTTCCCGTTACACCCGATGCCGTGGTTGACGCCATGCTGGCGGCCGATGCCATAGGCAAAGCGGCTATCATCTAATCCGAAGCATTTAAAGGCGGATCGTGCGGTTGGGGATACCGAATCAAATGATATCCCTGACCGCATAATTTTTTTCTTTACAATGCAGCGTCATTCCTTTTATAAGTCGGAACCAAATTAAATATTGAGTTCACTTTTCAATATTCACAGGTTCCTCTGTACAACTTCCTGCTGAAAAAGGATTTGCCGCGGCATGAAAATTTTTTTGTCGAAATACTGGTTTTTCATCGGCATTGCCGTAGTGTCCGTTATTGCATTCAATTTCCCGGTAATCGGACTAAAAATCAAACAGTGGAATCTGCTTAAGGCCGGTATTTTTATCGCCTTTTTGATCACCGGCCTGCAACTGAAAACCAGCGCCATCATCGATGAAATCCGAAATTTCAAGGCCATAAGTTCGGCAATTCTTTCCTCGCTGGTCCTGATCCCGGCAGTCGCCTATGTTCTGGGAATCATTTTCTTAAAAGACAACCCGGCATTTCTGGCGGGAGCCTGTATCGCAGCCGTTGTTCCGGCAACAATAGCCTCGGGCACCGTGCTGACCACAATCGGCCGCGGCAATATCCCGTTGAGCCTGTTTATCTGTGTATCCACCAATTTTCTTTCCATATTCACCATCCCGGTAGCTTTAAATCTGCTCCTTCAGTTCGGCCACAGTATCGATCTGCCGGTCCTGAAAATGATTAAAAGCCTTTTCATGATCGTAGTGCTCCCTACCCTGCTGGGCCAAATTTTCAGGGTAAAAATCAGCCATGCCATGGCTCCCTTTAAAAATTATTTTTCAATCTTCTCCCAGTTGATTGTTCTGCTGATTATCTTCAATGCCGTTTCAAGTTCAACGGACAGAATAACCCAACTGGGATTTAAGATTATTTTCATCTTCATGTTCATGATTCTGCTGCACGGGATCATCCTTTTGATGAATTTTGCCATCAGCCGGCTGATACGACTGGATCGGCCTTCCACCACCGCTTTTACAATCCATACATCCCAGAAAACACTTACCATCGCCTACATCGTCTGGGCCGGATATTTCAGTACCTCTTTCCCGGTCGCCATGATACCACCCATT
>NBLJ01000094.1 GCA_002084545.1 Desulfobacteraceae bacterium 4572_123
ATTGTTTCAGAGCGGCATCCGCGTCGTCATAGTCCTGCTGGCTCACCGCTTTGTCCGCAAGCGCTTCCCTGTAACGCTCGGCCCGCAGCCTGATCGCAGTCAGGCTGGCCTCAGCCCTGCCAAGAGCCGCCTTTGCATTGTCTAACGCCGCCTGAAAGGGTGCAGGGTCTATCCGATAGAGCACCTGCCCTGCCTTTACATCGGAACCTTCCGTAAACAAGCGTTTCTGTATAAGACCGTTGACCTGGGGCCGGATCTCCGCGATACGAAAAGCGGACGTGCGGCCCGGCAGTTCAGTAGTCAGGACAACCCTCTGTGGTTGGACCGTCACCGTAGCCACTTCCGGAACAGGGGATAGCGGCTGAGATTGCTGCCCGCGGTCGCAACCTGTCGGCAAAAATCCGCATAACAGAAATATTATGACTACACTCCATTTAAGGAATGTCACTCGGATGTGATTCGAACTGTCTTTGTATTGCATTTTGCATTACTCCAAGTTGACTGAGTTAAAATTTTCATGTTATTTATGGTAAAACCATTGACAATTTAAAATAATTATTTTAAATAACAATTTGAAATAGTTTTTTAAAGACTTTCCTCGGCTATGTCAAGCAAAAACTTTAAATAGTTTTGTAAGTTTTCTGACTACAAAACCGAGCAAAAAAGGACATCAATTATGGCTCAGAGAGAAGATGGCAAGGAAACGCGCAGCCGAATATTGGGTTGCGCCTGTGAGATATTCGCGGAAAAAGGCTACCAAACTGCCAAAGTAGCGGACATCTGTCAACTGGCCGGAGCCAACGTGGCTGCCGTCAATTATTATTTTGGCGACAAGGCCACCCTGTACACTGAGGCATGGCAACAGGCCTTTAAAAAATGTTCCGAACTTGCATTGCCTGACGTCACCGGCACTTCGCCTGAAGAACAATTGCGAATCCACATCCATTCACTCCTACAAAACTTCACAGACCAGAGCGACCGTGGACAATTTACCCGCCTGTATCTGATGGAACTGACCAATCCCACCGGACTGATACACAATATCTGGCACGAATTGATCGAGCCCCGGCGCCAGATAATTCTGGAGGTCATCCGCAGTATTATGGAAACTAAAGCTGATGATGAAGCTGTTTTTTTCTGCGAGATGAGCATCATCAGCCAGTGTCGTGCCCTAATGACCACCAGGCCCAGCGACATGGAGTACATGTTGGGTCAACCGATCTCTTCTGATTTGATCATGCGCTTGGCCGATCATATCACCCGCTTTTCCCTGGCAGGAATCAAGGCGGTCGTCAAACGCAAAGCATGATCCTGCCGCAGACCGGATTAGGAAACAGGCAGCTTATCTTTTCTATGCGATCTATTTAGCATGCTTCAAACTGATTCAAAAGGAGGACTGGTAATGAAAAATGTATCCGACCTTAAAGTAAATTATGATTTTTTTTCGGCAGAAAAAACCGAAGATATTTTGATTCTAAATTTCAAAGAAAAACCCCTCGCTCGTGTAATTGATTTAAGGGGGAAAAAAGTATTGTTTGATTACCTTGATTTTGTTTCGACATGCGATGAAATCAAAGTTGTCTTGATGACCGGATCACCTGTAAAGATGGGGTACGATGAATTTATAAAGTTTTATCATCAAATAATACAGCTCGAATGGAATCAAGATCAAATTGAAAGGCTGTACAATGCAATTAATCAATTTGTTTTAAAAATAGCAGAATTTAATAAATCGGTTATTCATGCCGACAGTGGAAATATTATTTTGCTTTTCATGAACATCAGCTTTGCCTTTGATTACAGTATAATAGGCGACAACACTGTATTTCAGAATCCAAACCTTCAACTGGGGCTGGTGCCAAAAGGAGGCGGTATTTTTTTTCTTTCTAAAATGCTGGGTTCCAGGAAAACGTCCGAGATACTGTTCTCAGAAAAAGATATCGATGCACAAGAGGCGCTGAGACTTGGTATTGTAAATAAAGTGGTTCCTGTGAATAACCTTAAAGAAGCTGCATTGAGTATAGCACAAAAATTTGCAAAGATACCTGTCCAGTATTCATCAGGCATCAAAAAACTTTTGAATTATAATATCAGCGACCTTAAAGATTATTTAGAATATGAAAACACTATTCTTCGAAGAGTGATTCAGTCCGATAATTTTAAAAAAAGTATAGGAAGATAAGAAGCAGGTCATCTTGAAAATATCAGTAATATAAAACGATTTGATAATAACATTTCGAATAGTTAAACAATTGATGAATTTGTAAAAAGCAGAATTCATCAGGTTTTAAGTGTTAAGTTTTAGGTTTTATGTTAATGATATTACCTGTTTTAGCAGAGGATTAAAATTTAAAACGTCTCGGTAAAAGTGGTTTTTTGACTTTTTACGATACCGTCACAATTAATTATACGTAATTATTCAGGGGGTACACTGTTAACTCATAGAATTTATTCACCGCAAAGCCGCAAAGAACGCAAAGAGAATTTTATTTTTCTTTTTACCGTTGATCCACCAAAAGCGCCGGCGGACAGGAAGGACGGTAAACAGAAAGCTTCAGAAGCTTCGCTTCATTTGATGGTATTATAGAAAGCCATAATATGAGGCCGCCCCAATTATCTGAACATCTTAGTTTATCAAAGTTAGCGTGACCTGCCCGAAGGGCTTGGGTTTATTAATTTTCGCTCTCTCAGCGAAATTAATAAGATGAAATCCTCTGCGTCCTCTGTGCCTCTAATAAGCGAAGCGAATGGGCGGTAATATGATACCCTCTGAATAGATACAATTATACAATGCAATCGATCACATGAAATGTCAAAAAAAAATACTAAGCTACTGGCTGCCGCGAATACTGGTTTTAAGCTTTGCTTTGTCCTTAGCGTTACCGACTCCTGAATTTGTTACCAGCCTTGATGCCGGAGGATACACCATCTGGCTGGCAAGGCTTATCTGGGTTATTGCCGTGCCGGTTGTTTTTTGCTCCATACTGCTTGTAATTGCAATTTTTAGGAAAAAATAAATAATGCGCCAATTGCTGCTTCTCCTATCTGTCTTGTCAATTATTCTTACCGTGCCGATAAATAGCTTCTCGAGTGAAGAAAATTTCGACTATAACTATGGGCTCGGTATCTTGCAACTTCGCTCCCAGTCTCCGGCACAAAGCCTTCGCTTAACAATGCCGAGTATAATACCCGGTGCATTCAAACCCGGCATCTTAGGTGTCCACTTCGGGACAACCTGGACAAATGTATGGGTAGATAGCAGTGAAGTTTCACTTGATTATGAAATGTTGGACACACATGTAGCTGTTTCATATGGTATTAATAAGCGCATAGGTCTTTGCGTTGCTTTTGATCAGCGGAACTATTTCGGCGGTGCCATGGATAATTTCATCCAGGGGTTTCATGACTTTTTCGGTATTGATCAAAACGGAAGGGATAAAATAGATCGCAATTTAAGTAGAATTATCAGATATGATGACCAGGGTAATATAATTTTTGAAACAGACAACCTCAACTACCTGGAAAATAATGGTATCAGTTTAATCGCTCAATATATTCTTTCCCACGGTACAACCAGGTGGCCTGCTATCGGTGTATCTGGTGTGCTGCGCTATGGGGTTAATACAGCCTCCAGCGAAGATAACCATGAACCGTTGGACTGGAGTATCGGAATCGGTCTTTCCAAACGATGGGCCGATACCTGGTATACATATTCACATTTGGGCTATACCAGCTACGGCCAAACTGAAATGTTTGGTTTAGAATTTAAAGATGATGCCATCTCTTTTATGCTGGCCTTTGCCTGGCAATGGAAGCCATATTTTTCCATATTGTTCCAGTATCTTTTCAGCGAAGGCGTTGTAAAAGATTTTGGCTCGTTAAGCGATCCCTCACATGAAATGGATCTTGGTTTTAAATGGCAGCTTTCATCAGGCAGTATCGTAGAATTTGCACTTATCGAAAACGTTATTACCTTTGATAACAGTCCAGATTTCGGCCTTCATCTTGCATTAGCTCATCCGTTTTAAAAAATCAAATTTAATCAAAGGACGATTTTAACCTGCTCATTTTCCTAAGAATTTTCTTATTTGATTGCCTCCCTCTTTATAACCTTCGGCAATAGCCTCTTTGGCCCGGTTGTATTCAAGGAACTTGAGATGACCCAGATTGGGCTGAATTAAAATGTCAGGAGGATCGGCTTTCAGCCTTATGGCTGTAATCTGTGTTTCCATGATATCAGCAGATGAGGTTAATACTTCAAAAATGCTCGGCAGCGGCTCTTTTTTCATCCACTGTCTGACATGGGCTAAGGCGGTAAAATCGATTGCTCCAATCTTTTTATTCAAAGCCTCTACGAGCTTGTTTCTTTTTTTCGATTTCTTCAATTTCTTTTTCTCAGCTAACCTTTTGCCCGAATCCCTTCCAGAGGTCTTTCCTGATACATTACTTCCGATGATATTATGATTAAGGTCAACCGCTATTACAAAATCAGCGCCCATATTCCGCACTACACTTACTGGAACCGCGTTGACCAGCCCGCCGTCAACAAGAATTTTGCCGTTTTTTTTAAACGGTGTAAAAATTCCCGGGACTGAAATACTGGCTCTGACCGCCTCGATAATATTTCCCTTACTTATTGCGACTTCGTCACCGGTAGTAAGATCTGTGGACACTGCGCAAAAAGGCAGGGGAAGATCTTCGATGTTTATTTCCTTCACATGGTTCTGGATGAAAACTGAAACCTTTTTTCCATCGATAAGACCCGATTTCGGAAAAACAACATCAAATAAATATGCAATCTCTTTCCAGTCAAGCTGCAAGACTACCTCTTCTAACGCATCAATTTCACCGGAGGCATAAACAGCTCCCACCAACGCGCCGATGCTTGTGCCGGCAACATAATCTATACGAATGCCTGCTTCGGATAGAGCTCTGATCACTCCGATATGCGCCCACCCACGGGCAGATCCACTTCCCAGTGCCAAGCCTACCTTCTTAGAAGGAATTCTCTTTTTTTTATTAAAAATATTTATCATAATGAGTCAGTTTCAAAATGTTCAATTTTGCCCAAGGTCAAGAAAGGCGATCCGCCTCTTGCGGATTAACTGGAGGAATACATTGAGTATTTAGAGGATTAAATTTTGAGCCTGACGCAGAGATTGGGTAGATAAGCATAGACTTCGAAAGGGGGCGTTTTGGAATTGGCTCATAATGGCTATTTGCAATCCTCTGAAACTAAAAGTTTTTCAGCGCTTACTACCATCTGCCCGCTTGAAATTGCATTGGGAAACTTTTCTGCTGATATCGATGCTGTTGAAATTTTATCTTTGACATCTTGAATCTTAAATATGCCTGTCTGTTTTCTTTCAAAACCAATAACCTGCCCGGTATTTGGATTTTTAATTGCTTTACATTCTTTAAAAACGGCAAAATACATATCAGGTTTTACACCATCACACCGGCCTAAATCTATAGCAATACTATCTCCTTTGCGAAAAACAACAATCCCTTTGAAAGGAAATAAATTTATTATTTTATCAACCAGTTGATCGACTATTCTGTCAAGAGAAACAGCAGGCGTGCTCTTTGCACTTTCAGCGGCAATTATAGAAGCATTTTTTACATTTATTACCCGGACATTTACTTCAATAATATCGTCATATTTCATTACAAAACCGGAAATCAAAACTTTTGCTCCAAGCAGTTTTGCGGTATCTGTAATAATGAGACGATGCTCTTTTTTATCTAAAACAAGTTGCTGCTCTCTTATGACTTTTTCGATCAATCCGGGTTCTACTATTTCAAAACGGCCATCTTTTTCTAAAGCGCCTATTAACCGATTTGCAACAACATGTCCCACCCCATTGTCAGCATGTCCTTTCCCCAAAATTTTAAAATCAATAACAGCGACTTTCGTCTTTTGTAATCCAGCCCATGCTGTTGTTGCAATTACTAAAGTTAAAACAAAGATTAAAATTAATATAAAACTTCTTTTCATAATAAAATCCTTCCTTTTTGTTTTTTTAACTTTATACAAACTTAATTATTTTTAAAAGAGAAAAATAAATTTTTTTAAAATTTTGGTTGTATTCTAATGATTGGCATTCTAACTATATTGGGTAATGTCCGTTAATAATTCTCACTTGTTCGTTGTATAATGGTGTAATCAAACCCTCATATAAGCTCGCAATTTAAAAGATAAGCTTTTTTCCTGCGCTCGACATGACATACTGATTGGATTCAATTTTTTATGGGTTTATAAAGGATGGATTCATAGTTTTTCAGGATTGTATATATTTTCAATAAAAGCCAGGGAGGACAAAATGGAACAAAAAAAATTACACTACGGCTGGATCGTTATTTTCATGGGGCTTGCCACGACCATTGCGGCACATGGGTTCGGGCGTATGGCTTATACCATTATTCTTCCGGCCATGAAGGACGGACTTAAATTCGATTATACCCAGCTTGGTCTGCTTGGAACCGGCAACTTCATCGGCTATCTTTCCATGGCCATCATAGGTGGATTTTTGGCCGCACGATTTGGAACCCGCATTGTCATAACCTTTGCACTGTTGCTGATGGGTGTCAGCATGATTCTTACCGGCCTGGCCCAGTCTTTCGGTTTTGCCTTTTCCATGCGTTTATTAACGGGTCTGGGTAACGGTGCTGCTTATGTTCCTGCAATGGCGCTTGGATCTGCCTGGTTTGCTGCAAATCGCAGAGGATTTGCCACCGGAATCGTTTCAGGAGGAATCGGAGCAGGCACTTTAATATCCGGCCTGGTCGTGCCACCGATTATAATCGCTTTTGGACCGGAAGGCTGGCGTTTTTCATGGTATATTTTAGGCGGTGCTGTGCTTGTAATTGCAGGTATCGTATTTTTATTTATCCGAAGCCGGCCGGAAGAAAAAGGGTTGCTTCCGGTGGGAGTTGATGAAGGTCAGACATTTCAACCGGTGGCATCGAACAAGGAAAAGACATCCTCTCTTCAGTGGTCTGCTGTGTATAAAAATAAAGCCGCCTGGTATCTCGGAATCGTATATTTCTTTTATGGTTTGTCCTATATTATTTATATGATTTTTTTTGCAGCCTACCTTGTAAAGGAGATGGGGTTCTCCCAGTCGTGGGCAGGCGGTCTATGGGCAACGGTCGGAGGTTTGAGTGTTTTTTGCGGCATCATATGGGGAAGTATTTCTGACCGTATCGGTCGCAGTAGGGGAGCGGCTCTGGCCTACCTCGTGCTAGGGCTTTCCTATATCATATTTGCACTGATCAAGATTAAATTCGGTTTTTACCTGTCAGCGCTTATGTTCGGTCTTACCGCCTGGAGTATCCCGACTATTATGGCAGCAGCAGCCGGCGATTTCTTTGGTCCTCGCCTGGCACCGGCAGGCCTTGGGTTTATCACACTCTTTTTCGGTATCGGCCAGGCCATTGGACCGGCCCTGGGAGGATACATGGCCGACGTAAGCCATTCCTTTACGATGCCGTTTCTCGTTGCGGGGGGTATCTCGTTTGCAGGTATGGTCGCTTCTTTATACCTTAAAAAACCGTCAACAAGTCCGGAATGATTCGCAAAAAGCCTATGAACAGAGGTAACCGACTAAATGCTCTAATTCGTTAATTCGATGACTTATTTATATAGATTTCACCGCCCACTTCATAAACAAGGAACAATGTACAATGAATTTGATACAAACCAATCTGGAAACAATGTTCAACCCTGAAATCATTGCGGTTATCGGCGCTTCGGACAACCCTGCCAAGCTGGGCTTTCATGTAATGAAAAGTCTGAACAATGAAGATTTCTCCGGCAAAATAATTCCGCTAAATCCAGGTAGCCCTGAAATTTGGGGATTAAAAGCTTATCCTTCTATCACTGATTATGCCGACAGGATCGATCTGGCCATTGTTGTTGTGCCGGCCAAACTTGTTCCCGTTGTATTCACCGAATGTGTTGAAAAGGGCGTTAAGGGTATCGTACTGATTACCGCAGGTTTTAAGGAAATAGACGACCCTTCAGGAGCTAAGCTTCACAAAAAGATCGCTGACATTGTAGATCCTGCAAGGATACCGGTTATCGGCCCCAATACCTTTGGTATGATTAACTTCCATGCCAATCTGAACGCCTCGTTCACGCCTGAATTTTCTTTACTAAAAAAAGGAAAAATTGCGCTGGTCAGCCAGAGTGGAGGAATATCTCATCTGCTTGGCTTTCTTGCAATGCGAACGGATGCGAGGTTCAGCAAAATTATTGGTCTGGGTAACCGGTTAAATGTGGATTTTGCTGAAATAATTGATTACCTCATGAACGATTCCGATACAAATATGATCATGCTTTACATGGAAGGGATCGATAATCCGATGCAATTTATAGAAACAGTAAAAAAACACGGAAATAAAAAACCAGTCATCATATACAAAACCGGAAGCTCTGAAAAGGGCGATCAGGCAGCCAAATCCCATACCGGTTCAATGGCCGGAAAGCATGAAATCTACGAAGGGGCATTCGGTCAGGCAGGAATTTTGGTTATGGACGACGCAGAGTCTCTTCTCGATACCGCCAAAGCCTTTGCCTCATCTGAAATACCTGAAGGACCTGGAGTGGCGGTTTTATCCGGTCAGGCCGGTCCGGGCCTGGCCGCCTGTGACGTATGTGAGGCTTGCGGCCTTAAAATCGTCAGCTTTGGACGACATACCCAGCAAAACATCAATGAATACCTGCCACCGCTGGCTTTAAGAACCAACCCAGTGGACATGGGCCCGGCCTGGTATAATGCGTCTGCACAAAGTGGTATTATTCGTGCCGCCATGAACGACAGCAATGTTGACGCCATTCTTCTTCTCATCATGTTTGCATCTGCCAATGCAAATTTACTTCGAAAGCTGTCCGAATTTCTTGCAAAATTTAAACAGAGCAAACCGATCATCAGTTGCATCCTTGCTCCGCCCGGTGTATGGGATGACGACATCCGCCGCCTTGAAGAAGCCGGCGTCCTTGTCAACTACCCCACACCGGAACAGGCCGCCAGGGCACTGGCAAACCTTGTAAAGTATCGATCCATACAATTTGACATTAAAACCGACGCAAAAGGATAATATATGCCGACAAACCCTTTACAAACCATCATGAACCCAGAATCTATTGTCTATCTTGGAGGTTCTAACTCCATGCTGACAATGGGCACGGCCCAGCTTATTAATATTGTTAAAGGTGGTTACAAGGGAAAGATTTATCCCATTCACAGAAAAGAAAAAACAGTCCTGGGCCTTACGGCCTATCCTGATATCACGTCAATGGACAAACCAGCAGACCTTGCGGTAATAGTAATCCCTGGAAAAGCTATTCCCGGCGTCCTCGAGGAATGCGGGAAGACGGGTATCCGGCATGCTATCATTATAACGGCGGGCTATGGGGAAATCGGTAAAAAAGGAAAGCTGCTACAGCAAGAGCTGATAGCTATCGCACAAAAGTATGACATCCGATTTCTTGGCCCTAACTGCATTGGAATTGTCAACAGTGCCATCGGGTTGAATACCACATGGTTTCCCAGCAAATATCGGGCCGGGCATGTGGGGATTATCTCTCAAAGCGGAAGCTATGTCACCCAGACACTGACCTACTTTGAAAAACTTGGCATGGGTATCAGCCAGGCAATCAGCGTCGGCAATCAGGCCGATATCGATATGGTTGACTGCCTTGCCTATCTTGGAGAAGATGCCCAAACCAGATCTATTGCCTTGTATATCGAAGGTATTAAAAGACCGATGGCCTTTTTAAAAACAGCCCGTAAAATAATACCACAAAAAGCGATTATCGCCTTGTATGTCGGCGGAACCGAAGCCGGTGCAAGAGCCTGCTCCTCCCATACCGGTTCCATGGCCGGCCCGAACGAACTTTATAACGGATTTTTCCATCAAGCAGGTATTCTAAGAGCAAGAAACGTCACTGACCTTTTCGACTGGAGCCTGGCTTTGGCCCAGCAGCCGTTACCCAAAGGAAAAAATATAGCTATTTTGACCAATTCCGGTGGACCTGGTAGTTCCATGGCCGATGAAGCCAATCATTGCGGTCTGAAAATTCCCCTGTTTTCCCAGGATATTCAGAACAAAATAAAAGCCATAACCCCTTTCACCGCAGCTTATGTTAATCCGGTGGACATCACAATGAATTACGATTTGGAACTTTTATATAAAAAATTACCTGAATTGATCCTGAATCTGCAAACAATTGATGGATTGCTTTTTTACGGTATTTTCGGAACTATTCATTTTCAGGATAAAATAGCCCTTGCATCAGATCTTTCCGATATTCCTCTGGACTTGATGGAACAAATGATGGAAAAAGCCTGTAACGAATTTATAAAATTGCCTGAAAAATTTAAAAAACCTATCCTGTGTGCCTGCTTTAGTGGTCGTGAGGATAATGCCGTAGCCCGAATCCAGGACGGCGGTATCCCTGTTTACCCCACACCTGGAAGAGCAGTCAGGGCCATGGCAGCCCTGTGGGAATATAAAAAGATAAAAGAAGCGATAGAAAAGGGGCAAACCGCCCTTTCTGAATTTGAATCCAAAAAGCTTCTTGCTTCTTACCAAGTTCCCATAACCCGTGAGATTTTGGTTAAAGATGGGGAAAGTCTTCTTAAAGCCGCCCATCAAATTAGCTACCCTGTTGTTTTAAAGGCATGTTCACCGGATATCGCCCACAAAACTGAAAAGGGTTTGATTCGTGTAGACATCCGGAATGATGATGAGGCAAAAGTCGCTTTTAATGAAATTGTTGTTGGCATGAATGGAAATGAAAAGACGGTTTTGGTTCAGGAGATGATTAAAGGAAAGCGGGAACTGGTTGCGGGATTGACCCGGGACTCACAGTTCGGCCCCTGTGTCATGTTTGGACTAGGAGGAATTTTTACAGAAATATTAAAGGACATCTCTTTTCGCGTATCCCCTCTTGAAAAACGGGATGCCCTGGAAATGATGCATGAAATCAAAGGGCACAAAATACTCGATTCCATCCGTGGAATGAAGGCGGCCGAGCTGAATATACTTGCCGATATTCTAATTGCACTTGGCAAAATCGGCTTAGAAAATGAAAATATTAAAGAAATTGACATCAATCCTTTAATTCTCTCAGCCGGCAAACCTGTGGCGGTAGATGCGCTGGTGGTTTTAGAAACATAATTGCCGTTTCATCGGACAACAAGTTTACCACGGAGTTACAAGGAATTACACTGAAATATGGTTTCTTAGTGCTTTAATTCGTTAATTCGATGACGTGTTTTATTTAAATTTATTTCACCGCCCGGCTTATCCCGCTGAGCGGGGCTTCGCTCAAAACGCTGAGACGCAAAGTTAAAAGTTTTTTCCTTTGCGGCTCTGCGGTGAAAATAAAACATTATACGTAATCGTATTTAAGAATTTATGTACTAAGCATCTGTGAAATATCAGTGATAATCTGCCTGTCAAAGCGAAGCGTAGATCCCGCATATCGGGACCCAGTGGAATCCCGAAAGACCATTCCACCGGGGTGGTGAAAAAAAAGAACATTTTGAAATGAACGATCTACTGCTGGTCTCCACCGTATAATTCTTTAATTTTAGCCCTGTCCGGTGAGCCGTCCTTTTGGAATGGAATTTGATCTATATATTCTACATACTGCGGTTTTTTGAAACGGGCGATACGTTCACCAACAAAATCGATAAGCTGTTTGGAATCAAGATTCTTGCCTTTTTTTAGCTGGCAGACAGCCTTGATTCCCTCTTTCCACTTGGGATCCGGCACACCGAAAACAACGGTCTTTTCAACGGCAGGGTGCTCCATGATTACCTTTTCCACTTCTGCCGGATAAACATTCTCGCCGCCGGGTTTTATAAGCTCTTTTTCCGGTTTGCGACCTGCATAAAAAAGGAAACCATCTTCATCAAAACGGCCTAAATCTCCTGTGTGGTGCCACCCGTCACGGAAAGTGTGTGCATTATCTTCGGGAAGATTCCAATACCCCTTAAAGACCATTGGGCCCTTAATTGTAATTTCACCCACCTGTCCCGCAGGAACCGGCTTACCATAATCATCAACCAGTCTCACTTCAGCAAGGGATATGGTCTTTCCTGCCGAGCCCGGTCTGTCATCGTAACGTCCTAAAGTGGCAAGGCATGATGTCTCGGTTTGCCCGTACATACAATAGAAGGTGCCGCCGGTTATCTTTTGATATTTTTCTATATCTTCAGGAGTACCGAGTCCAATGACGGACTTTAGCGAGTGGATATCTCTTTTTGTTTCTTCAGATGCTTTCAGAATGGATGATAGAATCGGCGGAAAATCGAACAAAAGAGTCACTCTTTCCTCTTCAATTAGTTCAACAGCCTTTTGGGCATCAAATTTGCTGATATTAATATTCAAAACCCCTGCATGAAAGCTGTTGGTAGCCATAAAAAGTCCGCCCACATGAAAAAGGGGTAAAAGGTTTAGATGAACATCTTTTGGCGACAGGTTAAAACAGTAATTCAGGTGCATATTTGCGCATAATACATTACCATGGCTCAGCAATGCACCCCTTGGCCTTCCTGCAACAGCAGCCGTATGGATAATGACAAAACCATCATCTGTTGAAACATCAGCAGGCTCAAGATCACCTAAATTATCAAGCAAGGGTGCAATATCAAGAAACCTCCCTCCTTTTATCCGGAGGTTATAATAATTTTTTACTGAATAAAGCTTTTCCTTAGCTTCTTCGATCAGTTCCTGGTATTCTTCGTCAACAAAAATTACTTTAGGCTCGCAGTCATTCAGGCTAAAAATGACTTCGTCTGCAGAAAGCCTCCAGTTAATGGGCAATATGATAGCCCCCAGTGCAGCGGCTGCACCATAAAGAAGAAAATATTCGAGGCTGTTTTTCCCGAGAACACCGATACGGTCGCCCTTTGTTATGCCCAAATTTTGAAGACCACGGGCAAAACGATCGACTGTTTCTTTGAACTGGCCAAATGTTAAAGCCCTACCGTCGTCAACCTCAAACCAGGCCGGTCTGTTTTCAAAACAGACTGCATTTCGATTTATCAGATCATAAAAGGTGAAGTCGTATAGTCCCATGGAGATATAACCTCAATCCACCCTCACCACGCTCCTCTCCTTCAAGTAGGAGAGGGACGGGTGGGAATGAAAATGAAACATCTTAAGTAAACAATAGTTCAGTTATGATTTTATTAAGGAAATGTGGCGTTAAATTGAGATACTTTAACTATACCATCTGCCTTGAAAACAGCCGCGCCGGCTTTAACGTTAACAGGAATTTCATACTTCGGGATTCCCGTCCACCATTTTTCGAGAGCAGCCCAGGCGTTCGTTTTCTTTGCCTTGAGTTTAAATCCTCCGGTGACCAGCAGACTCAGCAGTGACTGCCTAACATCAAAGTGAGCATGCACCAGCACCTGGTTTGTCTTGCCAGCCGGTATCCACTGAGCGGCATTTGTACTGACCGTATTAAGTTCAAACTCTTCAAATGCGACAGAAAATTTGAAATTTTCGAGTAGTACAGGATACGAATTGGGGTTTTCAATGTTGAATGTAAATGCCAGATCAAGGGGCGCCCCAACGTTTGCAGGTTTTCCCTTGGTGGGCTTAGTTTTACTTGAAAAATACCAGTATCCAAAAGCATGGGCTACTTCCATAGAATCTAAAGTAACCACTGGCGCCTTAAAATTGCTTTCAGTAGGCTTGGCCATCAGGCCCGCACAACCTGTTAGAAAGGCGACAATTACAAAAATACTAAAACATGTTAGTAAAATAGATTTTTTACGCATTTTTTCCTCCCTTACTAATTTTAAGGGTTAGGTTAGCCATCTTTTTCTCCGCTTGTAATGTTTCACATCGCGAAAACTCTTCCTCCCCCCAAAGTCGGTCATACCGAGATAAAAATCCTTGATATCCGGGTTATCTTTAAGCTTTTCAGAAGTATCATCCATCACAATACGCCCATTCTCCATTACATAAGCATGGGGTGCAATATTTAAGGCCAGCTTTGCATTCTGCTCCACCAGGAGAATAGAAATATTTTCCTCCTTATTGAGCTGGGTAATAATATTAAAGATTTCATGGATAAGAAGCGGAGCCAGACCCATGGAAGGTTCATCTAAAAGAACCAGTTTAGGACTTGTCATCAAAGCGCGCCCGACAACAGTCATCTGCTGCTCACCACCACTGATGAAGCCGGCAGTTTCATTGCGCTTTTCTTTCAGCCTGGGGAAATAGTTATAAACCATTTCCAGACTGTCCTTTATGGATCTTCCATACTTCTTCATATGGGCACCTACCTTTAGATTCTCCTCCACGGTCAGATGCTCAAACACCCTCCGTCCCTCGATAACCTGGACAATGCCCATTTTGGCTATCTTTTCAGCACCCAGCTTATCTATGCGCTCACCCATGAATTCAATCGACCCGTCGGTAACCTTGCCATCTTCGTGTTTTAAAAGGCCGGATATCGCCTTTAAGGTCGTACTCTTTCCGGCTCCGTTTGCACCTAAAAGCGCAACTACACCTCCTTCAGGAACTTCGATGGAAACACCTTTGATTACCAGGATGACCTCATGGTACTTAACTTCAATATTATTGATTTTTAAGATCATATTATCGTTTGACAAAGCTTAAAAACCTCCTTTTGGGAGTTAACTAATTGACAAAATGAAAATCAGACAAAAGGATTTTATATCCACAAATTGTCAATCTTAAATTTTCAATTGTCAATCAATGGCTACCAACCGAGCCACTCATTCGCCCATTTATCAGGCCATTCTTTTTTCAAATCTACCGAATCGATCAGCGAAAATTTTCCGTTTTTATATTGCAGCTTTACCAGCCAACTTTGGCAGGTTCTCATCATATCCCCAGCATTTAATGATGTTATCTGCACCCAGCTCGAGCGCATAGGAATCCCTCAACGTAGCTGCAACAGACATCACAGTATTTGTATGTAAAAGAACATCGGGTTTGAATTCTTTTAATGCCAGAATCTGGCTCTTGGTATCAATGGCAAAAAGAGAGACATCCTGATCCGGACCGATTTCAAATCCAAGTAGCTTTGCCTGATCCTTTGCTGCTTTTATGGATGCACTGCTAAAAGGTGAAGCAAACATGTAACACATGGCAATCCTAGGCTTACGTTTATTATAATCCGGTTTGGTAGGCCATTTTTTCCTGTACCATGCGGTAATAAGCCCACGGGACTGTGTTGAATAATCTGTTGAAAAGAAGAGGTTATAAGGCGTCTTTTTAGGATCGCATAAATGCCCTGAATAAGAAGCGGATACATAAGGTATCTTATCTCTTTTAACGGTTGGTGAAAGAGCCTCTGTATCTCCTGTCCCCCAACCTAAAATGGCCACACATTTCAGCCGTTTAAAAAGGTTATACTTTGTCAGTGCCTCTGGAATACGGTAACCATAATCAAACTGGTACAGCTTAATTTTTTTACCGTTAATTCCACCTGTATCATTCACGTAATGGATAGCTTCAGCAATACCCAGAGCATAGTCCTTGCCTACATCGGATGTTGCACCGGTCATATCGTTGAGCGATCCTACTTTAATTACCGCAGCTCCTGCCATGGAAGAAAATCCAATGATGAGCATTGCCGCAAAAATAAAAGTCAATAACTTTGACCATATACTTCTAGTAAACATAATTTCTCCCCCTTTTTTAAGAGAGTATTTTTGCCAAAGGGTTTTTGCCAGACTAAAAAAATATCACCTCCTTTATCTAATATGAAAATGGCCATAGATTAAAATAATTCTTTATTTGCCACCAGCGATAGGCCAGACCGTTTGGTTCAAATATCATAAACGCACAGATAGCCAGCCCAAAAAAAGCTTCCTTTATAAACAGAAAGTCCATCAAAAGCTTAGGAAATGTATCTGCAAGAGGCATTACCGCAAGCTGCAAACCTTCCATAATTAATACCATAAATAACGAACCAAAAATGGCTCCATGAATAGAACCTGCCCCTCCGATGAGAATCACACCTACAAGCCACAGGGACCAGAACCATGGAAAATGCTCCGGGCTGATGGCTGCAAGATTACTTATCCAGAATGAACCTGCAATTCCACCGATAGATCCGGCTACAAAGAAGGCTAAAAGCTTGTATTTGAAAACATTAATACCCATTACTTCGGCAGAAATATCATTATCCCTGATAGCCACCCAGGCCCTGCCGACTTTTGAACGCAGAAGGTTGGCCATGGCAACAGTACATACTATCACGAAAAAAAGCATCATAAAATAAACTTTAAGATCACTGTCGATAATCCAGGGCCCGACCTTAATTGTGCCCGGTGGCAGGGAAAAGGCCTGTCCCCGTCCGCCGATCTGGCTTATATACTGCGTGATGATCAGATCCACGGTAATAAACTGCGCAGCCATGGTGGTTAAGATAAGATAAAACCCCTTCACTCTGGCAGAAGGAAGTCCGAACAATACACTCCAGACGCCTGCAACAATTGCAGAAACTATAATGCTGA
>NBLJ01000095.1 GCA_002084545.1 Desulfobacteraceae bacterium 4572_123
GATGCATTGGGGGTGGACATGTCCACAATAGAGGCCTTTGCACTTTCCCACGGCCATCTGGATCATGTGGGCGGCATTGATCAGCTATCCAGTCTCGTCGGTAAAAAGGGGATCGATCTGGTTCTGCATCCGGACGCCTTCCGGAATCCCCGCTATTTGAAGATAACCGATGATTTCAAGGTGTTCTTTCCCGCCTTTACGCGGGAAAAAGCCGAAGCCGCGGGGGTTCGCCTGGTGGAGATTGAAAAGCCCTATCCGATGATCGACGGAAATATCCTGTTTCTCGGTGGTATCCCCCGCAGGACTGCTTTTGAGAAAGGCTCGCCTAACCTATGCTATGAGGAGGATGGCGTGGAAAAACAGGACCCCATGGATGATGACAGTGCGCTTGTTTTTAATGTCAGAAACAAGGGGCTGGTGATTCTTTCCGGGTGTGCCCATGCAGGAATTGTTAATACGGTTGAGTATGCCAGGGAAGTGACCGGTGTCCATGAAATATTTGCGGTGATGGGAGGATTTCATTTGACCGGCGCGGATATGGATGCAGTTATCGTACCGACGACTCAGGCATTAAAGGCGCTGAATCCTGTATACATCATTCCGACCCACTGCACCGGCCGTGCCGCTGTAATGTATATTGAAAAAGAAATGCCGGATAAATTTTTACTTAATATGTCCGGAACCCGAATGACGTTTGCCGGATGATTACCATTGATCCGGAATATGAAATCAATAAATGAATTTGATGCTTAAAAAAGCGACTTTTTTATTCTATGATCTGGCATGGGGTCTTGCCATTCCAGCGCTTCGTCGAAACCAGCGTCTTGCCGAGGGATTTGATCAGCGGATGCTTCGGAACAATGTACTGAAAAAGTCGGACCTGTGGATTCACGCTGCGTCCGCGGGTGAATCCTATCTGGCCTGGTCCCTTCTAAAAAATTTGAACATCCCTGCTCGGGTCAGGATACTTGTCACCTCAGACACCCGCCAGGGAATGGAAATTCTGGAACGGGCCATTGAGGATATCGCTCCGGACAAGAAAAATATGAAGGTGTACACGGCCTATTTCCCCTTTGACAGACCGGTTATTATGGAAGCCGCGGTCAGAAAGATTTGTCCGGAAATCATGGTTCTTCTGGAATTGGAGATTTGGCCAGGGATGCTCTCCGCCTTGAAAAAATACGGCTCCAAAATACTGATTGTGAACGGCAGAATTACTGCCAAGAGTCTGAAAAGATACCTTTTATGGCCCTCTTTCTGGCATTGTCTCACACCGGATAAAATTCTTGCTATTTCAGAAAACGATGTCCGCCGTTTCGCCATGCTGTTCGGGAAAAAACGGGTGCGGGTGATGCCTAATATGAAATTCGACAGACTCGGCAGTTCCGAGGCCCAAGAGAGACATTTGCTTGACAAAATACTTCCGTCCGATAAACCCCTGATTGTCCTCGGTTCCACCCGGCAGGAAGAAGAGCCGCTTATCGAAAAAATTATTCTACGCCTCTGTACCAGTGTTCCGGAAGCGATCATCGGGCTGTTTCCGCGTCATATGCACAGAATAAACCACTGGGAAACAGTGATGGAGCGTACAGGAGTATCATGGATTTTGCGATCTGAAATTGAAAACAAGGATGAGAAATCGGCTTCACACAGAAGGGTCATCCTCTGGGACACCTTTGGCGAACTGACCCAGGCCTATGAACGATCAAAAGCCGTGTTTGTCGGCGGCAGTCTCGCTCATCTGGGCGGACAGAATTTTCTGGAGCCTCTCATTTGCGGAGTCATACCCGTGATCGGCCCATCATGGGAGAATTTCGCCTGGGTGGGTCGGGAAATTTTAGAGCAGGGACTTGTCCGTGTAGCCACGAACTGGAAAGAAGTGGCGGATATTCTGGCGGAAAATGTGAGAATATCACCTCCCCATAAAAAAATACGTAAAGCTGCACTCAATTATGTTAAGAAACGCCAGGGCGGGACAGCCACTGCTTGCAGACTTATTGGTGAATGGATTTCTTGATTGCCCATTTGCACGCCTTGAATTTTTTGCGAGATCGGCTAAATCCAACTTTTTACGAAGGCATCATAATTAAAAGATGACAACTTTTCCAAAATGCTATGGCGTCATTCCGGCGCGTTATAAGTCTCATCGTTTTCCGGGCAAACCACTGGCCGAAATTCTTGGCAAGCCTATGTTTCAACATGTTTTTGAACGAGCGAAACAATGTCCCGAGTTTACGCAGGTGATCCTGGCCACGGATGATCACCGAATATTTTCAGCCGCTGAAAAACTGGACGTTTCGGTGGTGATGACACGAAATGATCATCTTAGCGGCACAGACCGGGTGCTTGAGGCGGCCATGCTGCTTCAGGTGCCTCAAAATGCTGTGATTGTGAACATTCAGGGAGACGAACCCGCACTTGAGCCGGCTATGCTCACTGAACTTGTCCGCCCGTTCGTGGAACCGGAGGTGCAGGTGACAACTCTGGCAAAAAAGATCAGCCCCGAGGAGGCCGGGAACCCGGATCGGGTCAAGGTGGTATTCGCGAAAGACCGTAAGGCGCTCTATTTTTCCCGAGCGCCCATTCCCCATCATCGGGACGGGGAAACGGAGGTGTTTTACGGGCACATCGGGTTATACGCGTTTCGCATGAATATCTTGAGGCAATTTGCAAAACTCGGCCGGAGCCGTCTTGAAATTGCGGAAAAACTGGAACAACTTCGCCTGCTTGAAAACGGAATACCGATCCATGTGGTCAAAACCGATTATCAGAGCGTTGGCGTGGACCGTCCTGAAGACATAGAGACTGTGAGTAAAATTTTGACGGGAACATTATGAAAAAAGGGCTTACAAACCGCAATGTCTGTAAACCCTTGATATTAGTGGTGGGCGGTACTGGGTTTGAACCAGTGACTTCTACCGTGTGAAGGTAGCACTCTCCCGCTGAGTTAACCGCCCATGGATATTATTGGTCAATGCCAGAAGCTTATAATCGTTTGTCGGACTGCAAGTCAAGTTTTTTTTGATTTACGATCTTTGGTCGCAAAGTAACGCCGCTCGTCAGGCGGGTGATCATCTACTCTACATCGGGTTTGATTTCAGACAAGCCCGCGGGCTCCGGCTCAAGCTCGGGGGAGCTGTCCGGAATAAGGTCGGGCTTTAATTCTTCAATTTCCTTGGGTGTTGGAAGGTCTTTCAGATTTTTTAAATCAAAAATTTCAAGAAATTGTTTCGTGGTGGCATAGATCAAGGGACGCCCTGGAATTTCCTTGCGGCCCAGCACCCGAATAATTTTGCGTTCGAGGAGCATCCGCAGAATACCCCCGCAATCTACGCCGCGGATATGTTCTATGTCACTGCGCATTACCGGCTGCTTATAGGCGATGATGGCCAGGGTTTCCAAGGCCGCCTTGCTGAGATGGAACGAGGCCGGTCGTATCAGGCGTGTGATCCAGCGGCTGTATTCGGGCCGTGTACAGAACTGATACCCGTCCGCGATCTGACGTAATAAAAACCCGCCGGATCGATTTTCATACTCCTGTGCAAGGGTCTGCAGGGCGGTCCTGATCTCCCCGGTATCGGTTTCCAATACCAGTTTTATGCGCTCCACACTGAGCGGACCATCTGCTACAAACAGCAGGCTTTCGATGATATTTTTAATGTTTTCCATTGGGTCGTTACAGATAAAAAAGTCTAATAAAGCCGGTTTGAACATGTTGTGCAATTTTAATAAGATGCAGTTTGACCAGTTCCAGAACAGCTAAAAATGTTACCACCACGTCACTTTTTTCAGGTTTTTCCGGGAAAAGCTCCATAAACGTTACTGAATTTTTTTTTTCCAGGATATCAACAATCTCGGATATTTTGTCTTTAACTGAAATCCTGTCGGCGGCCAGGTCAATCCGATGTTCGCCGGGTAGCTTTTCCAGTACATTTTGAAAAGCATCGATCAGCTCAAATAATCCCACGCGTATGAATTCATTTTCATGTTTTTCAGGATATTCATCCCGGCTGCCGGGCATTCTGATGAAAATATTTTTTCCCAGCAGGTTTCTGTCGGATAACTGTTCAGCCGCTGATTTCATATGGAGGTATTCTATCAGCGGCTTTGTGATTTCATGGCGAGGATCATCCTCATCATCATCGTCCCCGATGCCTTGATGAACAGGAAGCAGGGTTTTTGATTTAATCTGTGTCAAAGTGGCCGCCATAAATAAAAAATCACCTGCGAAATCAATATTCATTGATTCCATCCAGTTAATGTATTCCAGGTACTGATCGGTAATCAGAGCAATGGGTATGTCGTGGATGTCCACTTCATTTTTTTTTATCAGGTGTACAAGAAGGTCCATGGGGCCTTCAAAGATATCATCAAGTTTTACGGCATACGGTTTATTTTGCATGACGACAAGAGTATCAGTAATTTTAGCCAGTGCATTTGTAATAAACAAGAAAATTATAAAAATCGGGCAATGTATTTACGTGCAAAGTTAAGTTCATCTGCTTTTGTTTTCAGGCGGCCGTTTAATTTTTCGTCCAGTACAGCCTGAAGTGTTTCACGATAAACAGGGCCGGGTTTAAGCCCCATTTTTAAAAGATCCTTTCCTGATAAGGACAGGGTCGTCTGGCGAAGTCGGGTAAAATACAGTGAGATGGCTTTTTTTACTTTTTCATACCCTGTGGCTGCCATCATATACAAGAGCAGTTCGATTTTAAAACCGGTAAGCTGCCTGTAAAGAATACTGTTTGAAGCGGGAAGGTTGTGCTCCATCCAGAGCAGCCGTTTTAGAGCCTGTTCGCGGTTTTTAATAAAAAATGTTTGATAGCGGGGTGCAAGTTCGAGGCTCCGGCAGATCTCTACTACTGTCATGGGACGGCAGGAATGAATCAGTGCTAAAAAATATACCGCCCATCGCATGTATGGTTCTTTTAAGAAAAGCAGATCGTTCCAGTGCAGTACTTTTTTAACGGAATTTAAAAGGGCAACAAGTTTTACATCACATGTAATGGAAGGATGAATCACCTTCAACAGATCGTAATCCTGAAGCCTTAAAATTGCCGGAGCAGGATTTTCTTCTTCCAGAATTTGTCGCAGTTCACCAAAAACCCGTCGTCCGCTGAGTCGTTTAAAAAAATCCATTTTAACTGCATTTTGTATAAGTTTGGAAGTCAGTTTGCCGATAGGAAAGGCAAAGCGCTGCTCAAACCGGATTGCTCTGAATGCACGGGTGGGGTCTTCAACGAAGCTCAAGTTGTGCAGTACTCTTATTGCCTTGTCCTTGATATCCTGCTGGGCCGAGAAAAAATCGATCAGCAGACCGAAGTTGTCAGGGTTCAATTCAATGGCCAGGGTATTGATAGTAAAATCCCGCCGAAAAAGGTCCAGCTTGATGGAGCTCATTTTAACCGTGGGAAGAGCCGCCGGAAATTTATAATATTCCATGCGGGCTGATGCCACATCGATTTTGAAACCGGACGGGAAGATGATGACTGCGGTTCCGAATTTTGCGTAAGTATGAATATGTGCGTCAATCAGTTTTGTAAATTTTCTCGCAAATTCAATGCCGTCTCCTTCCACCACAATATCGATATCTTCGGTAGGCCGGTACAGAAACAGATCCCTTACAAATCCGCCTACAACATAAGCATTATATCCCATGTCGGATGCTGTCTGCCCGATTTTTTTCAGAATTTTTAAAATATCCCTGGAAATTCTTTCATGGATGAAATTGACGATTCTCTTTGTTTTGGCCTTGACCGTGCCTTTCAGAAGTCCATTTTGATTGTTGCCGCGATGTGTTTGTCGAACCAGCAGATTCAAAAGATCCGTGCGGGTGACAACGCCCAGGGTAGTGCCGTTATGAACAATCGGCAGGATGCGCTGTTTGCTGTCAATTATTTTATTCTGTATTTCCTGGAGGTCGGCCTTGGGGCCGGCACAGGCCAGATCGGTAGTTGTATATTCGTTTACCGGAAGATCCCCCAGATTATGGTAAAGAGCTTTTTCGATTACCTGGCGCGATATAAATCCGATAAGTCTGCTGTTTTTTTTTGAGTTTTTTGTGACCAGCAGAGCATTAATATTATACCTGGTCAGTATATCCGCGGCCTCTTTGCAGGAAATATCGGCGGCAATCGTGATAGGCGGTGACGACATGAGATCCCTGGCCAGTCGTCTGGGCCTGATTTTGGCGTTCAGGGCTTCAAGCAGCCGGTTTTCAACCTGGGGCAGAGTGGCTTCTTTAATTGTCGCGGCCGCGGCATGGATATGCCCGCCCCCGCCAAGAGATGAAAGAATATCACCGACGTCTACATCGTTTGTCCTGCTGCGGGCCACGATGTATATTTTACTGTCCATAAGCCCGATGGCCAGGAGTACGTCAAGATCCTCCATCTGGAGCATCTTCTGGACCAGAAAGGCAAAGTCGGGCACGTAGTTTTCCGTTGTAATGGCGGCTATTACAACGTCAATGCCTTGGATATTGTGATGGACGGCGCTTTGTATCATATCATTCAGAATGCCGATCTGTTGAGGGCTTATTTCCCTGGCAATCATATTCGATACGGTATTTAAATTAGCCCCCCTGGAAAGCAGGTAGGCCGTTGCAAGAAAATCACTTTCGGTTGTTGACGTATAGGTAAAAGAGCCTGTATCTTCATATATGCCAAGGCACATAATCGTGGCTTCATCCGGAGTGATGGCAATATTTTTTTGTTTGAGAATTTCGGTTAGAATCGTAACAGTAGCACCCGTCAGGCGACTGACTTCATGGTGAGCTTTAATATCGTTTGGAGTGGATGGATGGTGATCATAGATATGAATTTCAAGGCCCGGGTTTTTGAGAATATCAGCTATTCTGCCAATTCGATGAGGATTCCGGGTATCCACCAGAACCAGTTTTTTGATTCCGGCAAAATTAATATCTTTCAAGTCTACCATGTTAAAGAGGTAAACCATGGAACTTATGAAAAAATTACGCAGATTTTTTTCCTGAGAACCCGGGAATACGACCAGGGAGCCGGGATATAATTTGTGAGCTGCCAGCATGGAGGCCAGTGCGTCAAAATCAGCATTGATATGCGTTGTAATAACCGTCAGGTTTTGGTTGTCGGGCAGGTTTTTTTCCGGCATGCCGAGATCCTGTTGAACATGACATGGATTGTAATTGATGACAATTTTATCAAATTGTATAACCATATGCATATATTGCCGGTTTTATCAAGGCATAGCTTTGGATCTCCAGAGTAAATTTATTTGAAAAAACAGGGGCGGGCCGCATTGTATTCACCGAATTTTTTTCAGGGAGGTTGGGCTGATACTGTTTTTTAGAAATTCCCAATACGTGTGCACTATATAAGACGCTTAAATAGATTGTTATTTGAAGCGTATTATGATATTTGTCCAAACCGTTGCAAACAGCTTTGCAGGTTATTTTTACGATATTGGATTATTTATTTTACTATGTAGCTGTAAAGCTGTTATATACTTATAATCCGGGCATTTTTAACGGCGTTGTGAAAATTTTATATACTGTGTTATGGCGGATGTCCATATACAAGGCATATTATATGCATACCTTGTATATGAAAACTTTTACTTAGCCGGTTAAAATGCTTTTATGAATCCACAATGGAGGTACCATGCCGATTTATCTGTGGGAGGGAAAGAACAAAAAAGAAGAAACCCAGAAAGGCGAGATGGAGGCTCCCAATGAGGAAGTTGTCCGAAGTAATCTGCACCGGCTCAGGATCACCCCTGTAAAGATAAAGAAAAAACCCAAGGACCTGTTTGAGAATGTTGCTTTTTTGCAGCCCAAGGTTAAAGAAAAAGACGTTATTATCTTTGCCAGACAGTTTTCCACCATGATCGATGCCGGGCTTCCAATTATTCAGTGCCTCAATATTTTGTACTCCCAGCAGGAAAATAAAACTTTTCAGAGGATGCTCAAAGAGATCAAGGAGTCGGTGGAAAGCGGGACAACTCTGGCGGAATCCCTTAAAAAATATCCCAAGATATTTGACAACCTGTTTGTGAATATGATCGCGGCCGGTGAAGCCGGCGGTATCCTGGATACGATTCTCAAACGGCTTGCAGGATATATGGAAAAGGCGGCTAAGCTTAAAAAACAGGTCAAGGGTGCCATGATATATCCGGCAATAACCCTTGCGGTAGCAGCCATAGTAGTGGCCATTCTGCTTATTTTTGTTATTCCCGTGTTCGAAAAAATGTTTCAGGATTTCGGGGGTCAGCTTCCGGCACCGACCCAGATGGTCGTCAATCTCAGTAATTTTGTAAAGAGCAAGATATTTTATATCATCGGTGCGCTGGTTATCTTTATTTTTGCCTTTAAAAAATATTACAGTACGGAAAAAGGACGGATTGCAGTTGATAACCTTTCACTTAAACTGCCTGTTTTCGGGCTATTGATTCGAAAGGTGGCGGTAGCCAAATTTACCCGCACCATGGGTACGATGCTGTCAAGCGGCGTGGCCATCCTCGAGGCCCTTGATATCGTGGCCAAAACCGCGGGCAATAAAACCGTTGAAATGGCGATTAATAACGTTCGGGCCGGTATTACCGAAGGCCGCACGATGGCGGAACCCCTCGCGGAAAGTGGTGTTTTCCCGGCAATGGTCTGCCAGATGATTGCAGTGGGGGAATCCACCGGAGCCCTTGACGCCATGCTTGAAAAAATTGCTGATTTTTATGACGAAGAAGTTGATCAGGCCGTTGAGAATCTGACCAGCATGATAGAGCCCTTTATGCTGGTTTTTCTGGGAGTTGTTGTCGGTGGTATGGTAATTGCCATGTATTTGCCGATATTCACCATGGCCCAGAATATTGCGTAGAAGTGCGGGACCTGGTTGCAACGGTGGCCAGTGTTGCAACCAGTATCCAAAATCAAAATTCAATGCATCCTCAATGTAAGTAAACCTTTGAAAGGTGAAATCTGAACCCGCGGACGGCTATATGCTCTTATACTTTTGAGCAGGCACTGTTGAAAAAAACAACCGACACCTGCCTTCCGGGCTTTTAAACTTTCCATGAACAATTTTTCCTCACAGATCCAAAATGATTTGCACCCTAAACTTAAGTGGTTGATATCGCTCAGGGTGCTTTTTGCACTCCTGATGCTGGGGTCCGGTATTTTCCTGCAACTTGTCAGACATGACCCCATTTTTGCGCCCCAGCTTATCATGTTGTATTGTCTGATTGCCGCTATTTTGGTCTTAAGCACCATATATGCACTTGTTCTTCGTTTCCGCAAACACCTATCTTTTTTTGCGTATTTTCAAATCGGGATTGATACGCTGATCGTAACGTTCATTATTTTTTTAACGGGTAGTTTTACAAGTGCTTTTTCATTTCTGTATTTGGTTGTTATTATCTATGCGAGCATGGTGCTTTTCAGAAAAGGCGGCCTGGTGATGGCAGCGCTCTCCTGTATAGAGTACGGCATAATGATTGATCTGGAATATTATCTGTTATTAAGGCCTTTTGGGGTGGATAATTTTCTGTCTGATAATTATGAATGGAGCCAGATTCTGTATAAGGTCGTGATCACCATGGCCGCCTGCTTTGCAGTGGCTTTTTTAAGCGGTTTTCTGGCGGAGCAGGCCAGAAAATCCAAAAAAGAGCTATCTGCCATGGAAGAACATGTGAAACGGGTTCAAAAAATGGCAGCCATGGGAGAAATGGCCGCCGGCCTGGCCCATGAAATTAGAAATCCACTGGCTTCTCTTTCAGGTTCTATTCAGATTTTAAGGGAAGATATAGAGTATAATCCTGACCATGACAAGCTGATGCAGATCGTTTTGCGTGAGGCTGACAGGCTAAGTTCCCTGGTGACCAGTTTTTTGTTGTTTGCCAGGCCGCCTGCCGGAAAGGTGGAACCGGTTGAACTGGATAAGGCCCTGCGGGAAACAATTGATTTTTTCGGGAGAGACAATAGATGCTCGGGCAGGATTACTATTACAAAAGAACTGGTTCACGGTATCTGGATTGAAATTGACCCGATGCATTTACGGCAGATATTGTGGAATCTTTTTTTAAATGCCGCCGAGGCGATTGACGGCAGAGGAGTAATTCATATTGTAATGCAACCAACCAGGAACAATCAGGTGAATGTTGTGATTTCAGATAATGGATGCGGAATGTCACCTGAGATAACCGAGTCGGTTTTTGATCCTTTTTTTACCACTAAACCCGGCGGGACCGGACTGGGGCTTTCAATCGTCCACAGTATTGTCGAGTCATATAACAATCGGCTTGATGTTGAAAGTACAGAGGGTGAGGGAACCAAGTTTACCCTCATGCTGAAACAGATTGACTCTCCAACTTAATCTTGACACATCCTCGCAAATAAGATAGCAAATTTTGTTTAACCCATTTTTTTGGTTGTAGAATCTGGGTCACTCGCGGTAAACAGC
>NBLJ01000096.1 GCA_002084545.1 Desulfobacteraceae bacterium 4572_123
GCATCAAAAACCGCTGAACTTATTTGCGGGCAGAACAACGATGAATGCCTCAACCATTGGGCCGCCGGGCAGTTGGATGCAGTTATTCACCATCGCAGCGAATCCGGCATGGAAACATTTGTTTATACACACCCCGGTATTCCTGCTTATATGGGAATGAATTCCGCAGGCTTATGTCTGCTCTGGATGGCCATTGACAACGGGGAACGCTCTCCCGGCCTCCCGACTAACGTATTAATCCGCGAAGTGCTTCATTTCACAACACTGAAATCGGCTGTCAAATATATCGAAAAAGTACCACGGTCACTTCCAAATTGCTTTTTACTGGCTCATCCCGATGAAGGAATCTGCAGCATTGAGTGTTCTCCCTCTTTTTTCCGTCCGGTGTACAGCCGCAGCACCTTGTATCATACCAATCATATCCTGGATGAAGAAATGGCTGTCAGTGAAAGGAAAAAAGACGACCCCGCCAGTTCAACGGTTTCGCGTTATGCCGCCATGGGGGCACTGATTGAAAAATATCATGGCAAGATAGATATTTCTCTTGCCGGGCGAATGCTTTCCGACCACACCCGATATCCGGAATCCATTTGTGCTCATCCGCGTCCCAGCGCTATCTATTCCAAGACACTGGCGAGTATGGTTTTCCAGCCTGAATCAAAAAGTATGAAGATTGCCTTTGGTAATGGTTGTGAAATGCCTTATGAGAGTTATCGATTTTCGGATGCACTGAAATGACTCTTAAGCTTGAAAAAGGGACATTCTTCTTCCGATGGCATTATACCATTATTGTATACATAAATCGTCTAGTATAATCGACGCCGGATGCCACAAAAATCACCGCGGCGAAATTTGGGCGCAGGGCAATTGCTCAAAAGTGACGGACGTTACCAATCTACCAGGTTTTAAAACATAAACAGGTGCAGACCATACATGAGCACTCGCTGGATATCCTCCAGAATACCGGCGTGGTGATTCAGCACGGTAAAGCACTGAAGCGCCTTGCCGATGCAGGTGCCGGGGTTGATTTTTTAAAGCAGAGAGTTTTTCTTCAACCGGAGTTGGTGGAGCGGGCGCTGGTTCCGGACAAGCCCTGGCAAAACGTCCCATATGTCACGGGATCGTTACAATTCTTGACAAGTTTGTTTTCCCATATGATGAGATAGAACGTCTTTTTGCCTATGGACGCTACAATATTCCCGTGAAGGTGCCCATCGTACCCATGATGGGGGCCAACGCACCGACAACGATTACCGGCACCATGGTCCAGGCCAATGCGGCGGCCATTGCCGGTGCCGTGCTGATTCATTATCTGTGTCCCGGTACCCCCACATGGTATTATTTTTTCATTCAGGCCATGGATAAACGCACAGGGGGCAATATTTTCATGAATCCGGAAATTGTTCTCTGCTCCCTGGCAGATGAAGCTCAGGACAAGGTTGACCATCTGCTGGAGCAACACGAGGTGCCACCTCTGGAGGAATCGCTGCAAAAGGAACTGAATCGGATCGAACAGACGGCGATAAAATCACTTTTAAAATCCTGAATGGTAATTTTGTTGTCATGGTCTTATCGATACTCGAATTTAAATTTATTTATCATAAAAGGAGAACAATATGATCACAGAACCGGCAGCCATTGCCGCCGATAAAACAAATATTACCATAAGACCGTCAGGTGCATTGGGCCTGCGGGGCATCAGCCACGAGGATTGCATCAGGATCCATGAGGCCAGCCTGGAAGTGCTGGGTAAAACCGGTGTGATCGTAACCAGTGCAAAAGCCCAGGCTGTTTTTGCCGATCATGGTGCCAGAATCGACAAGGCGGAAAATCGGGTCCGCCTGCCGCCTCATCTGGTTGAAAAGGCGCTTACCACAATTCCCTCAAAGATATGTATTCCCGGCCGCGATCCTTCCGGAGATTATCACATGGGTGGGGACAGTTTGGGTTTCGTCAATTTTGGAACCACGGTATATATAAATGATCTTTATACCGGAAAGCGCAGAAAATCCGTTAAAAAAGATGTTGCCCAGGTCACGCGCCTGCTGGACAAGCTCAAGAGTATCGAGATTTTGATTACGGTGTTGACCTGCACGGACAAGTCTCCGGTGACGGAAACCCTGCATGCTACCGCAGCCATGCTGGCCAATACCACCAAGCCGGTGGAGGCGATTCCGCCCACAGCCGATTTGATTCCCAAAATGGCATTGATGGGTGAAGCCGTTATCGGGAAGGATGCCTTTCGCAAACGGCCGTTTTTTTTCACCGGGGTTTGCCTGGTAAGCCCGTTGCAACTGGTTGATGAGTGCAGTGAGGTCCTGATGGCCGCGGTTGAGCATGGATTCACCACCAGTGTACTTTCCATGTGCCTGGCCGGGGGAACCTCTCCCATCCATCTGGCCGGAACAGTAGTTCAACACAATGCGGAAGTATTAAGCGGTCTGGCTCTGGGGCAGTTAATAAAGCCGGGGGCTCCCATGATATACTCAAGCTCTACCACTTCCCTTGATATGCGTTACGGAACGGCGGCGGTTGGGTCACCGGAGGGCGCGGTGCTCAATGCCGCACTGGCTAAAATGGGCCGGTTTTATAATATTCCGGTAAGGGTGTCCGGCGGGTAGGTTGACAGTAAACTGTGTGATGCCCAGGCCGGTTACGAATCTCTGCTTTCAGCGTTTCCCTCTGCATTGGCAGGTGCCAATCTGATCTATGGGACTGGAATGGTAGACAGCGGAATGACCCTGGATTACGGCAAAATGGTCATTGATGACGAGATTAACCAGACCATCAAATATGTTGTAAAAGGTTTTGAAGTCAATGACGAAACCCTTTCAGTGGGACTGATCGAGGAGATCGCCCACACGGGGAATCATCTGTCACATTCGACTACTTTTCATCACTGTAGCGACCTCATGGCACCGCAACTGATGAGCCGTGAGAATTACGACCAGTGGATGGCAAAAGGCGGGATTGATGTTTATGAAAGGGCTTTGGGTAAAGCCAGAGATGTTGTGGAAAATCATCAGCCTCCCTCCATCGGCAGGCAGGCTCAAAAGGAAATTGATGAGATAATACGGGAAACGGAAAAAGAACTCGGCATCATAAATGCTTTTTAAAAAGTAGTGCCGGACATTTGAATTAAGTCGTATTGACGTTTTGAGAGAATCTTTTCAACGCGTAGGGCTTCGGGTCTATGTGAGGCGGTTCTCCATTTAACATTTCGGCCACGAGTTGTCCGGTTCCGGGGCCCATGCTGAGTCCCAGCATATTGTGGCCGGCCGCAATGGTAACATTTTCCAGAAGCGGCGATCGGTCAATAATGGGAAGTCCGTCATATGTCATGGGCCGGAGCCCGCACCATTCTTTTTCAATATCTCCAATCCCCGAACCCTTGATGTACTGAACGGCTGCCGTTGAAAGCGCCGTTAAACGTTTTTGGTTAAGAGTGTCATCATAACCTGAAAACTCCATGGTCCCGCCCAGACGAAAACCGTCCGGCCATGGGGTGGCCACAACGCTTTTTTCATCGAAAAAGCAGGGAACCGAGGGTGCTGCATCCAGCTTACCGGTGGTAATAGAGTACCCCTTGCCCGGTTGAATGGGAACCGTGCATCCCAGTTGTTTTGCCAGCATCGGTGTCCACGCCCCCGCGGCAATTACGATTTCGGCCCCCGGAATCGTCTTTTCCCCGGTTTCAACAGCGACAACCCTGCCGTTCACCGATTGAAACCGCATTACTTCGGAATTCTCCATGACGGTTACACCTCTGCCTGTGAGCAGCCGGTACATGCCGTCCATCAATTTTTCCGGCCAAAGATGGGCGGTTTGCCGGGAGAGCCATCCCCCGTAAAGGTCGGGGCTCAAACCGGGTTCAAACCGGGCCAGCGCATCGTGGTCCAACGGTTCCACGGGAATGCCGAAATCCCTTAATAAAATAACCACTTCGCGATACGCTTCCCACTCTTTTTTCGTCCGGTACACATGCAGCGATCCGCATACATCCCAGTTGCACTGGAGTTTTTCTTTTTCCATGATAGATAAAAAAAGCTCAAATGAGCGCTGCAACAGCACATGCCGGCCCCTGGCCGCCGAAAGGGCCGCCTTCATGGTGCACTTTCGGGAAAAATTAAACAACCATTGGATCAAATCAAGATTGAATCGGGGCTTCACATAGAGAGGCGCATTATTGGTGAACATCCATTTAAATGCTTTAAGAAGGGTACCCGGCATATTCACCGGCAGAATGTAGTTAGGTAAAACCAGGCCGCAGTTACCTTCGGAACTGCCGCTACCGAAACGGCCTTTGTCAACGATGGTAACATGCCATCCCTTTTCCAGCAGATAGTAGGCTGTAAATGCACCGATAACGCCACCGCCGACAATGACGGCATCATTTGTTTTTTTATTCATAAGAATTCCGTTTACAGGGGCAGCAGAGTTCCGATCCCCCTGGCTTTGGCCTGTTTGTAGATCAGGGGGGCCACCGCCATGTCGTCGATGGCCAGCCCCAGGTTGGCGGTCATGGTTATTTCCGCTGCTGTTTCGCGTCCCGCCTTCCTCCCGGTGACAAGCTCCCCGAGGTCGGCATGAATGGGCGGGATCTGTTCGAAATATCCAAGTGTCTGGTAATGGCGTATCTGCGCCGTGTCGTCCGTGCAGAACTTAGTGACCTCTCCCATGGCATCGGGATGCCAGTAGGAATCAAAATCAACCAGGGAGGCAAAGGCGCCTTCGTCCAGCCAGCCGGCCTTAATGGTTGCATGCGGCTTTTTAAGAAGCGGCCCGGCAGTTACGACAATATCACATCCGGAAACCGCCTGCCTGGGATTTTCAACGACTTCCACCGTAACATTCAGCCGCGGCCCCATTTCGTCGGCGTAAGCCCGGGCGGCAGCCATATTTTTATCATATACAGTCACCCTTTTAATCGGGAACAGAACCGATAGTGCTTCGAGGTTGGTTCTTCCCTGAATCCCGCAGCCCAGTATGCCCGCAATGGACGAATCAGGTCTTGCAAGATAGCGGGCCGACAGCGCCGTGGCGGCACCCGTTCTCATACCTGTCATCCAGACACCATCCATGACCGACAGCGGCAGACCGGTCGCGACGTCGTTTAATATTACCAGTCCGTTAATATAGGGGATGCCGCGCTTCAGGTTATCCACAAAGGCGCTGACCCATTTGATGCCGGCTGATTTCAAAGCCGGAATATAGGCCGGCATGGCATGGATAAAATTGTCGTCACCACCCGGGTGGATTCCAGGCTTTGGCGGCATTTCGGTGTTGCCTTCGCCTTTTTCGCGAAAAGCGATTTCAAGGGAATCGATGATGTCAACCATGGTAACGCCGGTTTTTACCACATCTTCCCGGGAAAGATAGAGCAGTTGGTTTTGCTGCATGGCGTCTCCTTTCCATATAATTGAAAAGTGAATACTAAAAAGTGAATAGTTAAAATATTTTATTGTAAAATAGGCTAAATTGCAAACTTTTTTCCAGTTTTCAAGGGCGGGAAAACTCTTGTAATGTTGCGGCAGAAGAGATACGGTTACAGCCCGATAAGTTAAGCAGGCGGGTGTGGATTTTAAAGATACGATTGATAAAATTATAGGAAGGACTCCCATGACGGATTTTTTTGAATTTCTTGATGCCAACCATATAAACTATGTTAAGCACGATCATCCCGCCGTTTTTACGGTAGAGGAATCCGACAGGCTTGTGCCTGAACTGCCCGGGGCAAAAACTAAAAATCTGTTTTTGAGAGATGACAAGGGAAAGCGCCATTTCCTGGTCCTTGTCAGGAGCGACAAGCGGGTGAACCTCAAGGAGTTGAAAGGACTGCTGAACACGAAACGGATCAGCTTCGGCTCTCCGCAGCGTTTGAAAAAGCATCTGGGTGTCGACCCGGGAGCGGTATCGCTGCTGGCTGTTTATAACGACAGGGAACACTCGGTCGAAGTTTTCATGGATGCCGATTTATGGGAATCCGAAACATTCCAGTTTCATCCCATCGTCAACACCAGTACGCTGGTTATTTCAAAGGCGGATATCGAGAGATTTCTTTCAGCGACCGGGCACGAGATGAAAATCATTGATATTCCGGGGTAACCGCCGGCGGTACATTTGATTTTATCAGAAGAAATAGCATTGAACGTACTATTTTTTCACACTGATTCGGTGTCTCGAAATTTTTAAAAATTTCTTTTCGCCTCCATGGCCGCTGCGATCTCCTCCAGCCCGACGCGTTTAAGGGTTTCTTTTGTCGGGATCCCGTTTTGATCCCAGCCGCGGGCCGTATAGTACTCATCCAGCAGCACGTCCACTTCCGCCCGTGTCAAACAGTGGCCCTCATTGGGGCCGCTGGGGACCGGTTCTTCCATAAACCGGACCGGCGGATAATCGTAATCCCGGCCGAAATCCTTTATTTCCCTGACATTAAACGAACGGGTCAAATGCCATATTCTTTCGGATATATCAATCATGTCCGACCAGGTTTTATTGATGCCGGTAATCACCTGATACAATGCCTGGTAATGTTTCACTTCAAATCCCAGCTCCATCATCTGCAGCCGGCAGATGCCCAGTGCGTCGAACAATGGACGGGTATGCTGGGAATCGATCACGGGTCCGGCCTTGCCGGTTACCGTGGCCTTGGGCAGTTTCCCGCCACTGCCACCCGATTCGATCAACGCATGGACATCGGTACTTTCGCCCACGACATCATAACCCAGCACCCATGCCCGATTATGGTGGGCCCCGATATCCGCCGTCAGATAGGCCAGCATCATGGCCGGCGCGTTGCGGCATTCATACCCGGTCCATTCCAGGCCCTTGACATGAATGGCAAATGCCTCGGACCCCTTGCCCAGTTTTTGGGAGGCAACCTTGACCCCTTCGGCCAGCAGATCGCCGATACCCTTTCGGCTGCTCATCCGTTCAATCAGGTAAACCACCGAGGCCAGATCGCCGAATTTGACTTCCCGGCCGATCTCCTCACGGGTCAACAGCCCCTTTTCGAAACATTCGATAGTCCAGGCGGCTACTGAAGCGGCCGAGATCGTGTCCAGGCCCAGCTCATCGCAAAGATAATTGGCATAGGCCACATCTTCGATGGTGCTCAGCATGCAGCTTCCGCCAAACAGGGCAATGCTTTCATATTCCGGGCCTTCCACATACGCGGCGCCGGATCGGGTCCGGGTATGCCCATATTTTCCGCAGGGGGTGGGGCACAGAAAGCACCCCTTATCGGTGATTTTGAGATTATCGATAAGGGCTTTGCCGTTGATCTTCTTATAGTGCCCGGCAAAGGAGGTCTGGAAATTGCGGGTGGGGAAAGCACCAACCTCGTTGACCCAGTCCGTGATTCCCGCCGTGCCCTCCGGGGTCCATCCCTTGAACCCGGGCTTTTGGAAAATTATCTTATAAGATTCTCTGCCTTTGGCATATGCGCCTTCGATATCAAAAACCGGAATTGCATTGGTGCCCTTGACGGCAATGGCTTTGATGTTTTTATTTCCCATCACCAGGCCTATTCCCGTACGTCCGGCCTGCCGGCCGAAATCATGGGAAATGCAGGAAAAGCGCACGCCATTTTCACCGGCCGGGCCGATGGTGATAATCTGAAAATCATCGCCCAGGTCTTTTTTCAATCGGGCTTCCGTTTCAATAGCGCCTTTGCCCTGGTATGCGGCGGCCGATCTTATCTCAATGGTATCGTCCTCTATAAACAGATAACTCAGCTCTTTTGCCTTGCCCTTTAACACCAGGGCATCGTATCCTGCGTACTTTAACGCCGGCCCGAAATGGCCCCCCATATTGCTGTCGGCATAGCCGCCCGTGGCCGGAGATTTGGCCCCGAAATGGGTTTTGCCGCTGGCCGGGAGATAATGTCCGGTCAGCGGGCCGGTGGCGGCGACAAAAATATTGTCCTCACTGTAGGGATCGGTACCCGGCGGGATTTCGTCGTAGAGAATTTTGGCCACAAAGCCTCGACCGCCTATAAATTTATCGGCCATCTTTTTTGAAAGGGGAGACTTGTCGACATGACGGCTGTTTAAATCGATTCTCAACAGGGTTCCTGCGTATCCGTAAAGCATTTTAAAGCACTCCTTTTTTTATCGACGCTTTGCAGGCATCACGGTCTGCCGGCCAGTAAAAGAGCATCCCTTGGACAGGCCTCGACACATGCCCCGCAAAGTGTACACTTAATGGGCACCTCCATGCTCTTGTGTTCAAAAAGCACCCCGGCGGGGCATTTTTCCACACATATCATGCACCCGGTGCATTCATCCTCATTAATCAGGTAAACGCCGTTTTCCAGATAAATGGCCTCCACCGGGCAGACCTCGGCGCACTGACCGCACTGATCGCAAAGATGAATCCGGTAATCGCCCGGTGCGGGGAATCGCCCTTCTATTCTCAGGGCCGCTTTGGAGGGATTGACTTCTCTGAAGTTCTCCATGCCACAGACCATCCGGCAGACCCCGCATCCGGAGCAGTTTTCATGTATCGCTTTTAATTCCACGGCAATCCAACTCCTTTCAAACTGGCTCAAACTGTTTTTATAAATTGCTTCAGTTCCTTGTCCGCATCGACTTTGGCGCCGCCATGAGACAAGACGTTAAGGGCCGGCGGGTAGCAGAAATCTACCCCGACCTGTTCCAGAATTTTCAAAGTGGTTTCGTGTACCTGTTCTACTTGATTTTTTGTTAAAAATTCATACCATTGCATTTTGCCGGTCTCCTTTAAGCAGCATTTTTACTGTAGCTGTCCGAGTGGTTCGACAGCACGCGTTTAAGCTCAATTTCCACCAGTTTCAAGTGCTCTTTCATATGTTTGACCGCTTTTTGTCCTTCTCCTTTAATCAAACCGGCAGCAATTTGCTCAGCGGTATGAATCGCTTCGCCCGGCGGACACAACTTGTCGGGCATAAATTTTTCGTATTGCTCATGTGCTTTTTCAACAACTATGCGCATCATGTCACTAATCATTTTATTATGGGTGGCCGTTGCTATGGCGATGTGAAAGTCAAAATCAGGCTTGTAAAAACGCCTGAAATCTTCCCGGCACGCTTTCATCTGTTCAAGCGCCTTATTGATACGATCCTTGTCGTCATTGTCTGCCCTTTTTGCAGCCAGTTCGACCGCATTACACTCGAGAATTTTTCTTAATTCCATCAGTTCAAAGATATCTTCGGCCGCCATGACACTCTGAAGCTCCACAGGTGACAGGTTTTTAAATGCAAAATCAGCTTTAACAAAAGTCCCTTTCCCCTGGGAGGCTTCCAGATATCCTAAAAGGACCAGGCCTTTCACGGCTTCCCGGATGGATGATCTGCCTACACCGAACATCCGTCCCATCTCCCGCTCGGTAGGAAGCTTATCACCTGGTTGCAGATCTCCCGATTTTAAATTTTTCAAAATTTCTTCAATGACCATTTCAGAGGTCAGGTTTTTTTTTATTTTTTGAACTTTCATCGATTACCCTGACTCCTTCCCGGTCTATTGTTCGCCGTCCATGGGTGCAAAGCCGCTGCGGAACGTATTTTCAACGATGGTCCTTGCAGACATGAACCGGGGCAGATAATCCGGCCCCATTGCCTTGGAACCCGTACCTGACATTTTAAAGCCGCCAAAGGGATGGCGTTGCACCAGGGCTCCTGTTATGGCCCGGTTGATGTAGAGGTTGCCAACCTGGAAATTTCTGCAGGCTTTTTCTATATTGGCGGGGCTTCGAGAAAAGACACCACCTGTCAGCGCGTAGCTGGTATCGTTGGCCACGGCAAGGGCTTCATCAAAATCATTAACCTTCATAATACAGACCACCGGGCCGAAAATTTCTTCCCGGGTCAGCCTGCTTTCCGGATCTATATCCACAAAGACCGTCGGCGGAACGAAATGCCCCTGAACATGGTCTGCCCCGTGTTCCACCAGCAGCGTCCCCTCCTGTTTGCCGGTTTCAATATATTGCATGATTCTGTCCCGGGCGGCGGCATCTATGACCGCACCCACATCGGTTTTCGGATCCTCACTGGGTCCTGTTACAAGCGTTTCCACAGCGTGTTTAAACCGTATTACAAACTTGTCGTAATTTTCTTCCAGAACGACAAGGCGGGAGCAGGCCGAACATTTCTGCCCCTGGTAACCAAAGGCCGACTGAACAATGTGGCCCACGGCCTCATCCAGATCGGCATCGGCATCCACGATAATGGCGTTCTTGCCGCCCATTTCGGCAATCACTTTTTTGATGCTGCCGGCGCCTTCAGGTGTTTTGCCTGCCTTGGCAATGATTTCAAGGCCCACTTTTCTGCTGCCGGTAAAGGCGATAAAGTCAACATCCGGATGTGTCGTCAACAGATTTCCGATCTCATTTCCCGAGCCGGGCATAAAATTAAAAATCCCCGGGGGCAGGCCGGCTTCCTTAAACAGGTTATAAACCGCCGCACCGGTTACCGGGCTCAAGGATGACGGTTTGTAAATCACGGTATTTCCAGTGACAATCGCGGCGGCAGACATGCCTACGGAAATCGCCAGTGGAAAATTCCATGGGGTGATGACGGCACCAACTCCTTTTGCCGTGTAGATCAATTGGCTCTCTTCACCAGGGATCCTGATAATATTTTTCGGGCTGCCCAGACGAATCATCTCCCGGCCGTAATATTCCAGACAATCGGTTGCCTCGCATATTTCCGCCTGTGCTTCGCTCCAGTTCTTGCCGCATTCGCACACCAGCAGCGCCGCCAGTTCATGGCGCTTTGCCCGGACAATGGCCGCCGCTTTGAATAGATATTCACTGCGTCGAGCAGCGACCGTGTCGCGCCATTCAGGCCATGCAGCTCTGGCGGCCGCGAGTGCCTGTTCCACTTCCGTTGCGCCGGCAGCACCCACTATACCGATGATCTCTTCCGGATTGTTGGGATTGGTGGAATGGATCTCTCTGCCCGTGGAGCGTTTTTTTCCATCCGGATAGAACGGTATTTTCCTGGGAAAACTTTTTTTTACCTTCTCAAGGGCGCGTGAAAATGCGTCCCTTTTTTGAGGTGTCCATTCAATGGGCGTTTCATTGTGAAAAGGACCTTTGTCGCCATATTGTTCGGCCGATTGCGGCTTCTTTTCC
>NBLJ01000097.1 GCA_002084545.1 Desulfobacteraceae bacterium 4572_123
AACAGTAAATACGTCAATCTGTGAACTTCCGGCAAAAGGGCTCCGAACCTGCCATCATGCAAAAAAATTTTAAACTCACCATCGAATATGACGGTACGCACTTTCACGGGTGGCAGCGTCAGCTTACGGACCGGACGATCCAGGGGGAAATCGAACGGGCCTTATGCAAAATATGCAATGAAAAAATTACTCTTATCGGTTCGGGACGTACGGATGCCGGGGTCCATGCTCTTGGTCAAACTGCCAACTTTCGCAGCAGCAGCCGTCTGGGGGCGGATGAATTCCAAAAGGCATTAAACAGTCTTTTAAGCAGCGATATCGTGATCCGCGCCTGTGAGGCGGCCGCCGAATCGTTTCACGCCCGTTTTGACGCCTGCTCCAAGATTTATAATTACCGAATCCTTAATCGGAAGATTCCCATGGCCATCGGTCGCCAATACGTATGGTTTATCCCCCTGGATCTGGACCTGCCGGCCATTCAATCGGCCATGGCCCACCTGAAAGGCGAGCATGATTTCAAGGCGTTCGAAGGCACGGGCAGTCCACGCGCACATACCGTCAGAAACATTTATCGAATCGATTTGATTGAAAAAAAAGAGGGATGCGTGATCTTTGAGATTCAGGCCAATGGATTTTTACGGTTTATGGTCAGAAATATCGTGGGTACTCTCGTGGATGTGGGGCTGGGCAGGACAGAAGCAGATGAAGTTAAAAATATTCTTATGTCCCGGGACCGCGGGCGTGCCGGGGCCACCGCCCCACCCCAGGGATTGTTTTTGATGCAAGTCTGTTATGATCAACCATAGGCCGGTGCCTATTTTCCAGCCCTGCTCTTTATCTCCAGAAGCTTTTGGTTATAAAAATTGATGACTTCTCTCCGGTTGAGCATTCCGATCAGTATTCCGTGATCATCTTCCTTTACCACCGGCAGGCTGTCGATGTTTTTGATGGTAAATTTCTGCAGCACCGTGTTGAGGTCGTCGGCCATTGTCGTCACGATAATATCCGAGGTGCCGATGTCCTCCATAACCACCAGGTGCTCGATGTCGCTGGAAAACAGCACTGACCGGATATCCGTGCTGGAAAAAATGCTGATGAGGCGGCCCTCTTTGTTCATCACGGGAAAATAGTGCTGATTGGTCGCGGCAAAATATTTTTTAAAATCGAGAAACGGCATATCCCGAGGAACCAGATCCACTTTTTTTACCTGCTTCATTAAATCACTCACCCTGAACCTCTGCAGGATATCGACAAAAAAATCCCCGGCATGGGCCGGTGAGTCAATTTTGCTTTTGACCTGTTTAACGTAAATCGTCCATTTTTCCGAAGCCAGATAGGCAACTGAACACACCAGCAGGCTGGGCAGAAGCAGGTGGTATGAATTTGTCATTTCACTTACAAAAATAATCGTGGAAATCGGGGTGTTGGAAACCGCCGTAAAAAAACCGGCCATCCCGACAATGACAAAGGCACCCGGGGCTGTGACAATTCCGGGCATAATCTGGTGAAATATCAGGCCTACCACACCGCCCATGGCCCCGCCTATGACAATGGACGGGCCGAACACACCGCCGCTGCCGCCGGAGCCGATGGAAAAGGATGTCGTGAGAATTTTGCCAAAGGCAAGGCACAGTAAAAACGGGATGGTCAGTTCACAGTACAGTGCCTGCTGGGCAAACCCGTAGCCGAAGGCAAGGGTCTGGGGCAGAAAAAAACCGATGGCACCGGTGCACAGGCCGCCGATGGCGGGTTTGATGTGATTGGGAATTTTTAATGATTTAAACAGTCGGGTAATACCGTAAAATGATTTTATATAAATCACGCCGGTAAAGACAAGCACCATGGCCAGTACGATATAGGGCCCCAGTTCCAGCGGGTTCCGGAAAACAAAATCCGGCGAGTCAAACAAAGATCCCCAGCCGAATACCAGGCAGAACAGGCAGTAGGCTACCACCGAGGAAATACCGGCCGGGATAATTACTTCGGATTCAAACTCCGGGTCCCTGTAAAGAACTTCGGCGGCAAACAGCGCACCTGCTAAAGGAGCCCGGAAAATGCTGCCTACTCCGGCGCCGATGCCGGCGGCCATCATGATCCGCCGCTCCCTTTCGGACAGTTTCAGTTTCGTTGCCAGAAATGATCCAAAGCCGGCGCCGATCTGGGCGATGGGCCCTTCCCTTCCGCCCGAGCCCCCGGTTGTCAGGGTAACGGCCGACGCAATGGTTTTAATTACCGGTACCCGGCTGCGGATAAAGCCGCCTGCCGTGTGGTAGGAATTAATCGCGGCATCGGTACCATGGCCTTCCGCTTCCGGCGCAAAGGTATAAACAAGCCAGCCGCTGACGATCCCGCCTGCCGCCGGAAGGAAAAAAAGAATCCACCGGTTGAACGGCGTGCTGGTGGGCGGCAGCAGATGGTGTTCACCGGCCGGCGGAGAGGGACGATATCCGGCCGCAAGATCCATGAAATAATGAAGGCCCAATTGGCAGAGATAATGAAAAACAACCGACCCGAGGCCGGCGATAATGCCGATCAAAACAAAATAAAAGGTCCATTTGCCGGCATGGGCGACCTTTATCGAGCCCTCCAGGCTGTTGAAGCCAAGAATTTTTTTTATTTTTAAAAACAAAGGCATGTTGCACTATTGTTTGACTTTTAAAGTTTTCCCGCGCGATTAATCCGGTAATTAAAAAATTCGGAAATTAAATCGAAACCTGTATTTTTTAATTGCTAACCTATAAAATTGCAAGAAGAAGTTGATATAAACGCAATATGGTGCTACATTTTTGCGCTGATTTTGGTGGAACAGTTCAGAGATCCAAATTATACATAGCCGCGGTGTATGAATTACCGGAGAGGCCCAAAACCATTAAAATATTTTAGGAAATATCGAGCAATGAAATTAAAAGAGCTTGACACAAGGGAACGCAATCGTTTCAAAGAGCAGCTTACAAAACGGTATAATGAATTCAAATTAGAGAAAATACAACTTGACATGACTCGGGGCAAACCCTGCCCTGAACAGCTTGATCTTTCGCTGGAGATGCTGGATTGCGTCAGCAGCAGTGATTATAAGACCGCAGACGGAACCGACTGCCGCAATTATGGAGGACTGGACGGAATTCCCGAAGCCAGGGCCCTTTTTTCACAATACATGGGCGTGAAACAAGATGAGGTGATTATCGGCGGCAATGCCAGTCTGACCATGATGCATGATACGCTTATGCGGGCCATGCTCCATGGCGTTTCCGAAGATGGCCTTCCCTGGGGGAAATGGCCCCAGGTCAAATTTTTATGCCCGAGTCCGGGGTATGACCGCCATTTTTCTATTTGTGAATATCTGAATATCAAAATGCTGCCGGTTGCCATGACCGATGAGGGACCGGACATGGATCAGGTTGAAAAACTTGCAGCCGAAGATGAACAAATTAAGGGTATCTGGTGTGTTCCGATGTACAGCAACCCTACCGGCACTGTCTATTCCGACGAGGTCATCGACCGCCTTGCCGGAATGCCCGCCAAGGCTGCCGACTTCAGGATTTTTTATGACAATGCCTATGCCGTGCATCATTTGTCCGATGCGCATGCAAAAATGAAAAATATCCTTTCAGCCTGCAAAAAGGCCGGCAACCCGGAACGTGTGTTTCTTTTCGGGTCCACATCAAAGATAAGTTTTTCCGGCAGCGGTATCGCCATAATGGCCGGCAGCCGGAAAAATATGGATTTTGTCAAAAAACAGATGTTCTATCAAAGCATAGGACCGGATAAACTCAACCAGTTGCGTCATGTAAAATTCTTCAAGGATATGGCCGGCATCGAAAACCACATGAAAAAACATGCCGCCATTATAAAACCAAAATTTGATGCTGTTCAGGAAATATTGGAAAAAGAGCTGGCTGGAAAAGATATTGCACAGTGGTCAAAACCCGGGGGTGGATATTTTGTGAGCATCAACACTCTGGCCGGCTGTGCAAAAAAGGTAGTGAAAATGGCATCCGATGCCGGCGTCAAGCTGACTGCCGCCGGGGCTACATTTCCGTATCAGGCCGATCCTTTTGATCGGAATATTCGCATTGCCCCGACATTTCCGCCCCTGGAAGATATCGGGCCGGCAATGGAGCTGGTATCGATCTGTATTCAACTGGCCTGTATTGAAAGCCTCTGATTAAAAATAAAAACCCCACTTTAAGAATAAAGCGGGGTTTACCAGCAATTCGCAAGCAACATTACCTGCTCCCTCTCTTGGATGCTTTGAGCGGATTAATTTTTGCTTTCTTCCCGGCGACAGCCGCGGAAACATGTGTAGCCAGATTGCAATTTCCGTTCTTCCATTTCAACGAAGGATCAGGGCAGGCACTGCAGTACCAGCCGGAGGAAAATTCCTCACCGCGTTTGCAGCCTTCACACTGCTCTACAATTACATGGCAAATCCCGCCATTGTAGGAACATCCCCGAGCGGTCATAAAAGGACACTCTTTCCCATTTCGAATAGTTGTACAAATCATTTGAATCACTCCTTTCTTATTTGTATTTAAACTGAATATAAAAAAAAGGCCTGGAGCATATTTGCCCGGCCTTTCCGTGCAGGCTGAAAAATCAAACGAAATATAATTGCCGGGCCGATGGTTGTCAACTATATTTTTCATATCAGGCCTGTAGTCGGATTATAATAATTATGTTTATACGCAGGCGGGCTGGAAAAAATTTAGCATCAGCAGCCTTGCCGGCAATTTCCATCGCAGGGGAAAAGAGCCTTGCTTTTTTTTACAAAAACATCCAAGGTATTATAATTGAATATAACCAAATAATACGGGAAAATTATATAGATGGTTCTTCAACAGGCAATTGATGTCTTAAAAACAGAGGCCCGTGGCATTATGGGGCTGATCGATCGGATTGATGATAGTTTTGTCAAAACAGTTGACCTCATATGCAATTCAAAAGGTCGTCTGATTGTCTCCGGTATCGGCAAGTCAGGCATAGTGGGCCGCAAAATCGTCGCGACCCTGAACAGTACCGGCACAAGGTCTTTGTTCCTGCACCCGGTTGAGGCAATGCACGGTGATCTGGGCATGGTATGCAAAGAGGATATCCTGATCGCCCTTTCAAACAGCGGCGAAACGGATGAACTCAACATCATGGTACCCAGTATCCGCGGTATCGGATGTACCATCATCGCATTTACCGGCGTAAAGCATTCCACCCTGGCCGGGCACAGCGATTTGATAATTGATGTGGGGGTTGCCGAAGAGGCCTGCTCCATGGGGATCGTCCCCACCGCCAGCACGACCGCAATGCTGGCCATGGGGGATGCGCTGGCCGTGGTGTTGATCAATAAAAAACATTTCAAGGAAAGTGACTTTAAAAGATATCACCCCGGGGGTATGCTTGGACAGCGATTGTCCATGAGTGTTAACGATATGATGATTACAGGCAATGCCGTACCGGTTGTCCCCGAGGGTTCAACCATTCAGGAAGCCGTTGCCGAGATCAATCGCGCCGGCCTGGGCGTCGTTTTGATTGCAAGGCCCGATAACCGTTTGAGCGGCATTATTACCGACGGCGACCTCAGACGCTGTATTGCCAGGGGAAAGCCCGTTGCGCAACTGGGAATTGAAGAGATCATGACTCCCGAGCCCCGAACCCTTGGGATCAGGGTGCCGGCCTTTGATGCTCTGAATTTGATGGAAAAGTATGAAATTACAGTGTTGCCCATCATTGATAGAGATGGAAAGATTCAAGGAGTTCTGCATCTGCATGACATATTGGGAAAAGGTGAATTTAAATTCAACGGTAATTGATAAAAGATGCCAGGTTCGATACCATGATAATTGCCGATTGTAACTGACCTTGCAAGAGGATAATATGCCGGAAAACACCATTGACACCACTATCCCCGTACTCGGTGAATCAAAAATCCCGTCACCGATTTTAAAATCCGGAAGATACAGCAACCTGCAATGCTTTGTCACGGACAAACAGCGGGTACTGATCGATGTAGATATGGAGAGTATTAACCACCTGCTTGACCGGGGCCGGGAAATTCCTGCCTTTGAACTGGCCGGTGCCAGGGAAAAAATCTATTTTGATCCCAGTAAGCTGCGATGTGCCATGGTCACCTGCGGAGGACTTTGCCCGGGACTCAACGACATCATTCGCGCAATTGTGCTGGAACTCTCTTTTGGTTACGGGGTCCGCCATATTTATGGTGTTCGATACGGCCTTCAGGGCCTGATTCCAAAATTCGGTCATGATCTCATGGAACTTACCCCGGCGGCAGTGGCCGATATTCATAAAAGCGGCGGCTCCGTCCTGGGGTCCTCGCGGGGCTCTCAGTCCATCGAGGAAATCGTGGACAGCCTGGAAAGACTGAATCTGGGCATTCTTTTCATGATCGGAGGGGGTGGAACGCTGATGGCGGCTAACCGGATTGCGGATGCCGTGGACAGGCGGGGTTTGAAAATCAGTATTATCGGCATCCCCAAAACCATTGATAACGATATTCACCTGATTTCGCGCTCTTTTGGTTTTGATACGGCGGTGGACGTGGCCACTATGTCCATCCGGGGCGCTCATAATGAAGCCGTGGGATATCCCAACGGTATCGGTTTGATCAAACTGATGGGCAGGCATTCCGGATTTATCGCCGCCACGGCCGCCCTGGCCCGGCAGGATGTCAATTTTGTTTTGATACCCGAGGTGGATTTTGACCTTGAAGGACCGGATGGCTTTCTGGCCGCTTTGAAAGAAAGATTGGCACTAAGAAAGCATGCGGTGGTTGTTGTAGCGGAAGGTGCTGGTCAAAAATTTTTCGACAGCGCCGATTCAAGCCGGGATGCGTCCGGTAATATCAGGCTGCAGGATATCGGGCTGTTTCTTAAAAAGGCGATAACCACTTATTTTCGGGATGCGGATATCCCGGTTTCGCTCAAGTATATCGATCCCAGCTACATCATCCGCAGTCTGCCCGCCAATGCCAATGATAATGTGTTCTGCAGTTTTCTGGGCCGGGATGCGGTTCACGCAGCCATGACGGGCAGAACGAGATTTATTATCGGTTACTGGAACGATCAGTTCGTGCATGTTCCCATGGAAGCTTCCGCCGGTAAATGCCGCCGGATTGATCCTTTCGGCAAACTATGGCTCAACGTTCTCGAAGCTACAGGCCAGGGCCCGCTTATTCGATTTCAATAAACCTGCGGCCTTTGACCGTTAACAGGCAGGGTGCCCTGACGGCTTCCCCGTTTTGATCAAATTCGGTCAGGCCGGTCACTCCGTTGAAAGCGGAAATATTTAAAACCCGATCCCGCATATCGCTTCTCAGGCATACCTGACAATGGCCGAGTGTTTCGAACACCATACGGGCCGTATCATAAGCAATCGCCTCGATAAAGCCCGGGCTGGTTTTAAATGCCTTTTGAAACGCATGGGCAAAGTGCCTGACATTTTCCGAATTCCGGTTTTCAAAAAATCCATCCGTCACAACCGCGTATCCCTGGAGGAATGATCCCGCCATTTTAATCAGGTGTTCCGAATGCCAGAGGTTGGTACCCAGGAGATAGACATCTTTAATATCATAAAAAGCCAGTTGTGGAATTATGAGACCTGCAATATTGGGTGCATCCGGGATAAAAATTGCATCAAAATCAACAATAGCAGCAGGTTCTTCGTCGATTTTAGCACTGTCCGCGTCTTCTTCCGGAAACAGGGGCGGGCCAAAATTGAAAATGCTGTCCGGTGCCCAGGCGGAAGCCATATCCATCAGTACCCCGAACGCGTCAGTCTGGAACCCCTTTCCTTCAGCGACCATGGCATATTGTTTCAATTCTTCCTTGAGCAGATCGGAGGGTTCATAATAAAGGCCCACCAGTTTTTTAACGGCATCCGCAAAATCAGTCTGGCGGGGATCATACGATTCAACACCGACAACCTGTCCGTCATGGGCCAGAACCTCATCCCAGAACAGTTGCATGAATGTTGATCCGTATTTTTCATCCGGGTAAAGAATGGCCACTTTGTTTATGCCAAGTTTGTCAAAGGCATGGGAAGCCAGGGATTTAACCTGCATTTCAGAGGTAAGAAAATTTCTGAAAACATAATCGCCGATCCCGGTGATTCGGTTTTTCTGGGAAAAAACAATGATAGGCACCTTGCTCAACTGGGCCTGCTCCGCAGCTGCCTCGGCCATGGCAATGGGCCCTATTATGACGGCCACGCCCTCTTTGGCCAGATCTTTCACCGCGGCAACGGTTTTTTCCGGATTTGATCCGCTGTCTTTGATTATAAGGTGCAAGGGAATATCATTTGAAGAACCGCCGGCAGTTGACATGGCCAGTTCTATCCCATGCAGAGCTCTTTGGCCATATGACTTATAAGGGCCTGTAAGCGGCAGCAGGCACCCCACCCGATTGGGCAGATAACAAGAGCGACGTTTAATTTTCTCGATTAAAAGAGCGGCATCGGGCGTGTATTTGTATTCTGGAAAATTTTTCGTCAGCTCCGACAGGGCAGCCAGGGCCGCACCGTCATTTTCCTCGGCATACCGGTTAAGTCCAAGTCGATAGAGTAAAGTGCCCCTTGCGGAAACATCATTTTCAAGCCGGTAGAGCAAAGAGCGGATCTCGGTTGATTCCAATTGCTGCGCTGTTTTTTCAAGTTTGCCGGCAATGGTCTGTCTGGCATCGTTTCGGGTATGTTCAAAGGCGGCGGCATGATAATAAAAAGCCTCCACCGGATCATGCATGGCCGCATATGTATCGCCAAGCAGCATCGCAAGCTTTGTTTTTTGATCCGACAGAGCGATTTTTTCCCGGACATCCGCCGCTTTTTCAATGAGATCGTTAAAGCGGCCCTCACCGTACAGGCAGGTCAGCACTTCAATCAAGGCATCGGTAAAAAACAGGCTGTCCGGATATCCCTCCGCCAGGCGATTGTATGCCCGGCAGGCTTCCGCGTCATTACCGGACAGACGGGCGGCGGCCCCGATTTTCATCAATGCCGCATCATTATGCACGCTGTTCGGGAAGCGTACCATAAAAGCGATGTACGCCTCCAGGGCGCCGCCATACTTTTTTGACTGAAACAGTTTTTCAGCACGGTCCCAAAGCTCGCTTTCCGATGTTGTCTCATCGGCAGCCGGCGGTGTTACCACCAATGGTACGGCCGGTTTTTCCGCACATGCCCCCACGAAGAGTAAAATAGCGATTATTAATAGTCTGCTAAATAGATTCATAGTGATAAAAGTCACCTTTGAGAGGTTATCTTATATTCAGTATCGATAATAGTTCATACAAGATTTTTCAAGCCGAAAAAACCGCCGCAGATTGATTTTTTACTAAATATCGCGGCCATGGGTTTTTAAAAAATGGCAAAATTATACAACAATTTGATTTGAATGGAAATCAATATATTTCATTAAATTTATTTTACCCGGCCGCATTTAAAATTATTGACAAACGCTGTAACTGGTATAGATATTAAGAATCTGATCAAAAACCATTCAAACCGGAGGGAGAAATGATAAAGAAAAATACAGGGTCTTCAAATTTTGAAAAAGCACTTGAAATTGGTCGTCCGCCCAATGTGGTAAAGCTTTTCCCGAATTCAAAAGCACTTCTAGTCAGTGGTAAATTTATCGATCGCGCCATGCGGGCCAAGGGGCAGGCCATAGCCATGGCTGCCAATGGCCGAAATATTTTTGTCATTCGCGGCGCATTGAAGGCCGCTCAAAGGGCAAACGCCTGCATCATGATTGAAATTGCCCGTTCGGAAGGTGGCGCGGAAGCCTATTGTGCCGTTAATTACTGGAATATTGCCCGACAGGTCGATGCACTTTGCAACGAGATGGGCATTACGATTCCCGTGGCCATCCATGCGGACCATTACGGCATCAAAAAAGAGGAGGATATAGAGGGCGCTCAAATTGAAATCCCAACTATTTTCGAAGCTGGAATGACCTCCATTGCCATCGATGCATCTCATCTGCCCGATGCCGAGAATCTTGCTGCGAATATCGCCCTTAACCCCTTTGTACCCAAATGGGCGGGTCTTGAGACCGAAGTTGGCGAGATAAAAGGCAAAAGCGGCCTGTCCACTATTGAAGAAGCCCTGTTTCTGATCCAGGGACTGAATGCCCATGATATTTTTCCGGACTGGATCGCCTTAAATAACGGAACTACCCACGGCATCGAAGCCAGCGATCAGGGGATTCAGATCGAATTGACCGCCGATATTCACGCTGCCCTTTCAAAGTACAATATTTCCGGTGCCCAGCACGGTACATCCGGTAACAACTCGGACCGCCTGAGAGCCATCGCAGCCACAACCAAAACCACCAAGGCCAACGTTGCCACGGCCCTGCAGATGATTTCCTGGGG
>NBLJ01000098.1 GCA_002084545.1 Desulfobacteraceae bacterium 4572_123
ACATCTCTTAATGGCGTCCATCTTACAATATTCATGATATTTTCCTCCTTTTGTTAAAATTTTTTAATATTTATGCCTGATTGCTCACAGACTCAGGCCACTTTGCTTTTCCTTGAAAATATGTTAAGAATAAAATATTATATGTCAAGAAAAAATAAAAATTATTTATTGCATTACTTATAATAATGTATGATCTAAAGTAATAAGAACTTCAGGTTGTAATTCTTCTCCCAATTAGTTGGGAGAAAGGGGTAAAGGGTTCAAGGGTTCAAGGATTCGAGGATTCAAGGGGCCAAGGGTTTATTTTCTAATGATCTTAAACCGCTTTTCAAGCTTATGAATGCTATCCTCTATTCTTTCAACAATGGAACTTAAATCAAACTTTGGTGCCATACAGGCTGCATGTACGTTTTAACTCTAAGAGTCTATGCGACCTCTACCTTTACGCTTGATCCCTTGAATCCCTGAACCCTTTCCATACTAAAAGGCGGGAAAAATGAAAAAGCATAAAAAAGACAATGAGATAAAAACAATATTCTTACCTCAGCCCACATCTTCGGATTTAAGGGGTAAACAGTCCGTGAGGGCAACATTTAAGTTAACAGGGAAAGCGATACATGCAATAAATATCGTATCCGTGCACCTGGGCATCAAACAAAAATCTCTTTTTGACCATTTAATTGAAGATAAGCAGTGTTTGAAATTAATTGCCGGTGAAATGAAAAATCAGGCATTCAGCAAACTAACCCGTATTCAAAAAACATATGTTTTAAGCCGTAGGACGCTTTCATCCCTTGATCAAACAGCTAAAAAATTTAATGCTCCCCGTGATGCCTTAGTAGAGTATTCCATTCAACGGCTTATCCCGGTAATTGCTGTAGAAAAAGAAAAACATAGAAACCGTAAACTTATTTTAAATGAAATGACAAAGTACCTGGAACATGGAGAGAAGATTTTAAAAAAATCAGAAAAATTATTAGGCAAAAACGATCCGGTTTACTGCAAATTTCAATCCGTAATAGCTGCCTGCGAAAAAGCTTATAATAATATAGAATCTTTTATTGAAAAAGGTGAAATAATTGAAAAATATTAATTAACCTTACCTGAAAACTGTAATGACCAAAACCTTAAATTTCCAAGTCAGCTCTAAATAAAGAGTTCATGACTGTGCCTGCCTATTTTTTCTTTTATAACAATACGCTGTTTTGCAACAAGGTTGCTGGTCAGCACGATCTCTCGATGATCATGTGCCTATTGCAGCATTTTATCAGGAATTTTAGGATTTTTGGCACAGCAAACTTGTTTACATCTGATGATTTCCACTTGACAAAAAAAAACTCTCAAGGTAAACAGGCTGAAAATAAATTAAAATTATAAACCACAGCATGACGGAGTTTCAATGAGCACATCAGATGATCAAACCAAAGAAGTAACCGAAACGTCTTCTCCGGCAAAAGAAGAGAGCAGTCAGGAAAATGCTTCCGGCGGATTCATCATCCTGTTTTTTATTATAGGGCTTATCGCAAGCCTTTTTGTCGGATGGATAATCTTTCCAAAACTTCTTTACTCAAAGAAAAATCAGCCGGTTAATTTTAACCATGACATTCATATGGGTATTGTGGAAGATGGTTGTGAAAGCTGCCATTTTTTTCGTGAGGACGGCAGCTATTCCGGTGTTCCAAAACTAGCACAATGCATCGATTGCCACGAAGAAGTTCAGGGCGAAAACGAAAACGAAGCCATATTTGTCGCTCAGTATGTTGAAAAACAAAAGGAAGTCCCGTGGCTGGTTTATTCAAGGCAGCCTGACTGTGTATTTTTTTCCCACGCTGCACATGTTAAAACAGCTGGTATAGAATGTGTGCAATGTCATGGTCATATTGGTGAATCGACAAACCTGAAGGCATATGAAGAAAATCGTATTACAGGATATAGCCGGGACATATGGGGAAAGAATATGTTGGGTTATAAAAAGAATCCATGGGACCGGATGAAAATGGACGATTGTGCAGATTGTCATAAAGAGATGAAGGTCGCAAAATCAAGCGCTCAGACTAAAAAAGATGCATGTTTTGTATGTCATAAATGATGTTTATTCAATATAGATGAATTCGTAAAAAGTCGAATTCATAAGTTTTAGGGGAAAATCCATGAAAATAGACAGAAGAAGTTTTTTGTCGTTTGTAATTGGCGGTGCAGCGGGGACAGCCCTTTCACCATTGCCCTGGAAGCTGACGGATGATTCTGCAATATGGACACAGACATGGCCATGGACGCCTGTGCCGACAGATGGTGAAGCAAGTTATGTCAATTCCATATGCAGTTTATGCCCTGGAGGTTGCGGAATTACAGCTCGAAAAATTGACGATCGGGTTGTGAAAATTGAGGGAATGAATGGGCATCCGGTAAATGACGGTGGTATATGTATTCTGGGCCTGTCAGGTGCGCAACTCCTTTACGGGCCGATGCGGGTCAAAGCACCGTTAAAAAAAGTTAACGGGAAGTTTAAGGAAATTTCGTGGAATGAAGCTATTGATGAAATTTCCAACAAGCTTGGCGAGCTAAGATCTAAAGGAGAATCTCACAAATTTGCCTGTATTTCAGAAACGGATCGCGGGACAGTGTCTGAACTTTTAAGCAGATTTCTTACTGTATACGGTTCGGCAAACTTTACTCGCACACCATCCATTCAAGACTCTTATGAGCTGACCCTGCACATGATGCAGGGTGTGCAGGGCATAACCGGATTTGATGTTGAAAATGCCGATTTTGTTTTAAGTTTTGGAAGTGGTATCATTGACGGCTGGGGATCCCCTGTGCACATGTTTAAGGCTAACAGTAGCTGGAAAAAGTCAGGCGGCAAGGTGGTTCAGATAGAACCTCGGCTTTCGAATACGGCGGCTAAATCAGACAAATGGATTCCGATAAATCCTGGAACAGAAGGTGCTCTGGCACTGGGACTTGCAAATGTTATTATTAAAGAGTCGCTTTTTAACAAAAATTTTGTGAATAATTATTCAACCGGATTTGTTAAATGGAAACGGCGCATACTTGACGGGTACAGCCCTGAAATTGTTGCAAAGATAACAGGCATCGATAAGGCTGTTATCGCATCTCTGGCAAGAGATTTCGCACGCAGTAAGAAACCTCTGGCGATTTGCGGCAGGGGGCAAGGCCATACGCCAGGGAGCCTGAAAGAATTTATGGCTGTCCATGCCTTAAATGCACTTGTTGGAAATATAAACAAAAAGGGAGGTGTCTGGATCCTTCCCGAACCGGATTATATTAACTGGACTGAACTGAAAATGGACTCTGTTGCTTCAACGGGCATTCAAAAAGGGCGAATAGATGGCGCTGGAAGTGGAAAATATCTCCATGCCAGATACCTGCTCAACAGGTTACCTGAAATCATAAATTCTGCGGATGTATTCCCAATTGAAGTTCTCTTTGTTTCAGAATCGAACCCTTGTTATACAATGCCGGACACATCGTCGGTAAAAAAAGCGTTTGAAAAAATACCGCTTGTAGTTAGTTTCTCATCTTATATGGATGAGACTGCTCAAATGGCGGATTTTATCCTTCCGAACCATATTTATCTGGAACGATACGAGGATGTGCCTGCAGCGACCGGGTTTCAAAAACCGATCATCGGCCTTTCAAAGCCGGTGGTAGAGCCCCAATTTAACACAAAATATACAGGTGATGTAATTATCCACCTTGCAAAATCGATGGGCGGCTTTATAGCAGATGCATTTCCCTGGGAGAATTATGAAGCCTGTCTTAAAGAAACCTTAGGCGACAGGTGGGACAATCTGGTTAAAAACGGGTACTGGATAGAATCCGAATTTGCAGCTCCTGGATGGAAGGAAGGATTTGAAACAGTTTCAAGTAGTTTTGAATTTACAAGTGATGATATAAATTCGCTGTCACGCTACGCTCCCGTCAAGCCGGAAGGGGATGAGGCATCCTTTCCCCTTGTACTTATACCCTATGATTCCATGAGACTTGCAGGTGGTTTCATCGGTGATCCACCTTTTGTTATAAAGACTGTTGAGGATACGGTTCTAAAAGGGAAAGACATCCTTGTCGAAATTAATCCGGCAACTGCCGTGAAACTCGGTTTATCCGAGGGGCGATATGCAAAATTAACTACTCCGAAAGGAAGTGCAAAAGTAAAAGTACATCTTTTTGATGGAATTATGCCTGGTATTGTGGCCATGCCCAGCGGGTTGGGCCATACAGCCTATGATAAATTTCTGGCAGGCAAGGGAATAAATATTAACCAGCTTATAGGTCCGGTGGAAGATTTATCAACTGGTCATGATGCAGCCTGGGGAATCAGCGCAAAGCTTGTCAAAGCCTGAAAATCGTCAATCCAAAGAGGTCCCGATGAAACAAGAAAAAGCTAAAAAGTATGGAATGGTCATAGATCTGGATAAATGTACAGGATGTGGTTCCTGCATGGTGGCGTGCATGGCGGAAAATAATGTACCATTTCGTGAAGATGAATCAGACAAACTTCTTTCCATCGCATGGATGCGTGTTTTTAAATTAACAAACAAAAAACCTTTTCCTGATACTGAAATATGTTATCTCCCCAGACCGTGCATGCACTGTGAAGGTGAACATGGTCACAGCCCCTGCGTTTCTGTCTGTCCCGCAACAGCAACGGATTACAGCACTGAAACAGGGATTGTCAGCCAGATTTATACCCGTTGTTTTGGGTGTAGATATTGCATGGCCGCATGTCCTTATCAAGCCAGGGCTTTTAACTGGTGGGATCCTGTCTGGCCTGACGGGATGGAAAAATCATTAAGTCCGAATGTTTCCGTTCGCATGCGTGGTGTTGTTGAAAAGTGCAGTTTTTGTTTCCACAGATACCAGCTTGCAATGGACAGGGCACATTTGGAAGATCGAAAAGAGCTCAAAGAAGATGAATATCAGACTGCATGTACTCAGGCATGTCCTGCAGGCGCCATCACATTCGGTGACCTTAATAATCCAAAGCATGCGGCGACTCAGATGGTTAAACCGGACCACAAAAATGGTGGGAAACCGAAGAATCCCAAGGCGTTCAGACTTCTTGAGCGATTGGGGACAAATCCCAAGGTTTATTATCTTTCGAGCCGGGAATGGGTGAGGCGGGCAGGTGACAATTATCTTAAAAAAGAGGTAAAGTAAATATCGGAGTCCAAAGGGCTCGGCCTTGACTATCCCTGTAAGGGGTTCCATCGTAAACGCCACATGTTGCGAGTTACGGGGTACGAGTTACGGGTTATAAAAAAGGAATTATTTCCGTTTAACAACTCGCAACCCGTAATCCGCAACATGGGCTAATCAATTCGGTTTAGCCGTTTGTCTCTGACCTGGCTCATAGGACCAGGTTTTATTTGATAGAATAAAACATTAACCAAATTTATTCAGGAGCACGGATTTTATGGATTCTGCATTAATACCCAGTGGAGTTAAACGCTGTCCCCCATGGCAATTTATTTTAGGGATCATCATTGTAGGGCTCGTATTGTTGTGGGGTGTTTTTGCCATGCTGCTTATCTGGATGAAGGGCCTGAACCAGACCAATATGAACAACGCATATGGGTTTGCAATATGGATATGGGCGGATCTTGCAGTTATCGCACTTGGAGGTGGCGCTTTTTTTACCGGTTTTTTAAGGTATATTGTTGGAAAGGATGAGCTGAAAAATATTATCAATTATGCCGTGCTTATCGGGTTCATCTGTTACAGTTCGGCACTTCTAATCCTTGCCATCGACATCGGGCAGCCTTTGAGGGGATGGTTTATTTTCTGGCATGCCAACATCCATTCTATGCTGACTGAAGTGGCATTTTGTCTGACATGTTATTTTGGAGTCCTGTGTATTGAGTATATTCCCCTTGTTCTTGAAAACCGCCAGATCGACAAGGTGCCTTTCTTTCACAATCTGTCCCACAACATGCATGAAATTATGGCTGTTTTTGCAGCTACAGGTGCATTTCTTTCATTTTTCCACCAGGGGTCATTAGGTGGTGTTGCAGGTGTACTTTTCGGGCGTCCTTTTGGGTTCCGGGAAGGGGTCCTTGTCTGGCCCTGGACTTTTTTCCTTTTCACATGGTCTGCAGCTGCATGCGGTCCATGCTTTACCATACTTATTACAAAAATTACCGAAACTATTACGAGGAAAAAGCTTGTAAAAGATAATGTCATAAGGCTTCTGGCAAAGATTTCCGGCTGGATGCTCCTTACCTACTGTGTGGCAAAGATTGCAGATACCTGGTACTGGGCGGCAGTTACCGCACCATCAAAAGGTTTTACCTTAATGGATTTTTACTCAAACAATCCGTTATACGGAATCTGGATACTTATCCTCGAAGTCGGCATTTGCGGAGTGTTGCCTGCTATTATTCTTATTACGAATAAAGGACGTAAGACTTCTTATTTGCTATGGACTGCAATTATCCTGGCTGTAATAGGCGTAATGCTGAACCGCTGGGTAATGGTACTGCAGGTGCTTGCTGTGCCGGTCATGCCATTTGTCGGCTGGAATATGTATTTCCCAAGCTGGCAGGAAGTGGCAACAACAATTCTGCCTGTGGCATACGGAATTATTTTAATAATGATATCTTACCGTTATTTGCCGATATTTCCGCAGGAAGTTGAGCTTAATCCAATTGAACCGCCGCCAGCTACTCAGGTGGAAGAACTTGAAGCTAAAGAGTCTGTAGATGCTGAAGTACAAGAGGCTTCCAGTGCTCCGGAACCGGAAATGCAGCCTGCTGAAGCGTAAGGGATAGTTAAGTGGTTAAGTAGTTGAGTTGTTAAGTCGTCGTTATAATGATCAGATCCATTATTTGCTTAAAAATTGGACATTAGGTGTTTGAAAAGTTATACTACCTGGAAATAATATTAATTACTTTCCTGCTCAACCACTTAACTACTCAACGAGTTCTGAAGTTATATTTTAGGAGGATGAAATATGTTACCGTTTATTACTTTTGAATGGGTATGGGATGCCAGCCATCTTGTGTTTCACGGTGGACTGTGGTATGCATTGAACATCATAGGAATCGGTATGACATATTGCATTATTAAGGCTGCCTGGGATACCTATAAAGGGGAGGGCAGTCATAACCATTAATTAGAATTTGGAGCCAGTTTTAAAACGTTCCACTTTGCCCAATCTCTGCGTCAGGCTAAAATTTTAATCCTCGAAATACTACATGTATTCACCCCAAGGGCATTTACTACGCTGCACCTGTGGTTAAAATTTTTGTCTTCCTTGACCTTGAACAAACTGAAACGTTTTAAAACTGACTCTTTAGAAATTGAAAAAACAAAAGCGCTTCCTTTATAATAATAAAATTTGGGAAAGCGCTTTTTTTATGGATGTTCATTTGAGCATATCTAATTCGTACGTTTTGATGAGGTCAAAATGGATAAAATAATCATAGAAGGCGGTCATTCTCTTAAGGGAGAAGTCAGGATCAGCGGCGCCAAGAATGCGGCGCTTCCGATACTTGTTTCTTCACTGCTTGCAGATGGTTGGAATACATATACCAACGTACCTGGTCTGAAAGATATAGAAAGCACACTGCTGCTTCTTGAAAACCTTGGCGCAAAGATAGAAAGGGGAAAAAATACAGTCCGAATAGATGCAAGCGGGCTTAATAATCCTGAAGCCTCTTACGATCTGGTAAGAAAGATGCGTGCTTCCATCCTGGTGCTTGGCCCGCTTCTTGCCAGACTTAAGGAGGCCAAGGTGTCTTTGCCCGGGGGATGTGCAATTGGCGCAAGGCCGATTAATTTACACCTGAAGGGGTTGGCCAGATTAGGGGCCTCAATTGAAGTGGAACATGGATACATTAAGGCTTCAGTCGATTGTCTTAAAGGAAATTCAATCTATTTTGATATATCGACGGTAACCGGAACGGAAAACCTTATAATGGCCGCTGTTTTAGCAGATGGCGTTACAGTCCTCCGTAATGCAGCATATGAACCTGAAATCCTGGCACTTGCCGATGTTTTAAACAAAATGGGAGCGGATATTAAAGGAGCAGGCACTTCGGAAATTACAATACAAGGAGTTTCTTCACTTAAACCTGTATCAGTTTCCATTATTCCGGATCGAATAGAAGCCGGAACATTCATGGTTGCATCAGCCTTAACCGGTGGAGATGTCACAATTACAGACTGCAGGTCTGATCATCTTGAAGCTGTTATTCATAAATTAAGTCTTACAGGTACCAAGGTTATTATAGACGGCAGTAACATGCGGGTTAAGGGACCTGATAAAATCAAAAGCGTGGATGTGAAAACTCTGCCTTATCCAGGTTTTCCAACGGATATGCAGGCTCAGTTCATGGTGCTTATGTCTGTTGCATGCGGCTTTAGTATTATTTCTGAAACTATCTTTGAGAATCGTTTTATACATGTAAGTGAACTCAGGCGTATGGGAGCCCAAATAAAGGTGTCAGGAAACAGCGCAATGGTACAGGGTGTGAAGAAATTATCAGGTGCACCGGTCATGGCTTCAGATCTTCGTGCAAGCGCTTCATTGATTCTGGCTGGCCTGGTTGCCGAGGGTAAAACCGAGGTTAATCGGGTGTATCACCTGGATCGCGGATACCAGTCAATTGAAGCGAAATTTGCCAAACTCGGTGCAGCAGTTAAACGGGTCAAGGGATGATTGACAAGGTATATTCCCGCCCGATTATACCTCTTTTAATATCCATGATATGCGGCATATTTTTTGGAGACGCAGTGCCGGGATGCATGGTATGGGCATATCTGCTTGTTTCCACAGCAGGTGGATTGATATTCTGCAGTATTATCTTTAAACCATTTCTTAAAAAAGACTTTCTTTTCCCAATCATCTTATTTTTTGCTCTTGGATACCTTTTAATACAACCCTGGACTTCGCCCCATTTTCCTTCAAATCATATTATTCATTTCACAGATTCAAATAAGCTGAAAATTGTCGGCACTATAGATCAAAGTGTTGAAAAAAATAAACACAGGCAAAAATTCATTTTATGTGTCGAAACTCTTGAGAAAAACAACAAAAAGTTTTGTGCTACCGGGAAGATTCGCGTGACTGTTACCGGAGACGAACCCGTTCTTTCTTTTGGGGACAGGATTTCTTTTACCGCAAAAATCAAATCGATCAGGAATTTCAAAAATCCCGGTGGGTTTGATTATAAAAGATTCATGGCATTTAAAAGCGTGTTTGGAAGTTCATATGCGCATGAGGAAAAGGTAACCGTTATAAGCAAAAGCCAGGACAGAGTGATGAGACGGACAATAAGCAACGTTCGCTGCCGGGTTTCAACGTTTATTCAAAAAAAAGGGGGAGGAAATCACCAGGGAGTATTAAAAGCGCTGATAGTAGGACAGAGGCAGCAGATTCCGCAGGCTCTTCGTGATGCCTTTAATCGATCCGGAGTTGGGCATCTACTTGCCATTTCCGGACTCCATATCGGGATTATCGCCAGTGTTGCATTTATGATTTTTTCATGGATACTTTCCCATTTTAAACTGTTTCTGTTTAATGCCTGGGTTAAAAAGGGGGCGGTAATTTTATCTTTTGTGCCTGTGCTTGCATATGGCCTTCTTTCCGGGATGGCGCCTTCTACCCAGAGGGCAGTCATTATGGTTGGAGTTTTCCTGATGGCATTTTTGTTTGAAAAGGAGCATGACCTGATGAACACGCTGGCACTGGCAGCCATGCTGATACTGATTGTCCATCCCCCTTCTGTTTTCTCCATTTCGTTTCAGCTTTCTTTTGCCGCTGTACTTTCAATAATATACGGTCTGACAAAAGTGTATAAAAGACAAGCATTTTTTTCAGACGGACTAAAAAAAAGTCTGTTTACGGGGATAATCAGCAAGACGTTTTCATTTTTTCTGGTTTCCTTTTTTGCCATCATCGGGACCCTTCCTCTGGTTATGCTTTACTTTAACCAGGTATCTTTAATCGGTATTTTTGCGAATTTTCTAATTGTTCCCATTATTGGCTTTATTGTTGTTCCCACAGGTTTATTTTCCGTGTTTTTATATCCTGTTTGGGGTGAAGCGGCATCGTGGTTCCTGTATATTAGCGGCGTAGCATTATCTAAGGCTGTAGGCCTTGTGAATTTACTTTCCGACCTGCCTTTTGCGGCTGTTAAAACTGTAACACCATCGTATTTTGAAATATGCTGCTACTATATTATGATGTGGGCGCTGCTGAACTTAAAAAGGAGGATGCCTGAAATATCAGAAACAGAAAAAAGTAATTTTACAAGAAAAGCTGCCAGGGTCCTTGCAGTGGTGGTTGTACTGGCATTTGTGGGCGATATTTGCTACTGGTTGAACGTAAGGTTCCGGGCTTATCTACATTGCTCGGCACTTTAATGTAAAAAATGTTTGGACCAATGGTGAAAAAAGGAACACCATCGGATATAAGCAATTTATGAAGATTATTAAAGAAGGGAACATCGATGTGCCTAAATTTAAAGATATGTCCCGGACCTTTAAAATAAATGGCGTGGCTCTCGAAATTGTCTATCCCGAAAGGAATTTTCTCGATAAGAGAAAAAAAGATAAGTGGCGTGATACTAATAATAATTGCTTAGTAGTAAAGGCGGATTTCGGAAAATATTCTTTTCTTTTACCAGGGGATATAATGAAGAGAGCGGAAAGAGAGCTTGTTTCCGTAGCCGGGGGAAATCTGGAAAGCACTGTACTGATTGCGCCGCACCATGGCAGCAAATCTTCAAGTAGCAGGTTGTTTCTTGATAAGGTTAACCCTGAGTATATTATCATATCATCCGGCTGGAAAAACAGGTTTCATTTTCCACATCCATCTGTTTTAAAAAGATATTCCGGCCTTGGCTGTAAAATATTTCGCACAGATATCAATGGCGCAATTACCATGGTAACCGGCGGACAGTCATTGGAAATCAGGCCGTATATAACGGGGAGTAAATGAGGGTTTGGTTGACTTGACTTCCTTTTTTTAACGGTTTAAATTGCAGGCAAAGTTATTCGGTAAGAAGAAAGGGAATCGAAAAATGAAATGGGTAGCAATATTATTACGCCTGCCCTTATAAAAACTAAAAGCCGAAAGTCGGAAAAATTTTATGGAATGCAACAAAGAACAGAATCTTTTATCATGTAATTGCACCTATGAACCATGTTCACGCAAAGGAATGTGCTGTGAATGTATAAGTTACCACCTGAAAATGAGGGAACTACCTGCCTGCTGTTTTCCCGACAATGCAGAGCGGTCCTATGATCGGTCTTTCGAACATTTTGCCCGTCTGGTTACTGAAAGCAGAGTGTAGAAAATTTTGAGAACTATTTTCTTATAATTTCATCAAGAATTCAGGCATGAAAATTAAAATTATTACAACCGGCGGAACTATTGACAAGATTTACTTTGATGATAAAAGTGAATTCCAGGTAGGCGATCCTCAAATTGCCGAAGTGCTTAAGGAGGCTAACATTACACTCGATTACGAGGTAATTTCTTTAATGCGAAAGGACAGTCTTAATATGACGGATGAGGATCGCAAACTGATTCATGAAAAAATCAGATCAGATCCGCATCAACATTTTATCGTAACCCACGGCACTGATACTATGATCTTGACTGCAAAAGCCCTTTGTAATATACCCGCCAAAGTCATTGTGCTTACAGGAGCGATGCAACCTGCAAAGTTCAGGATGACTGATGCTGTGTTTAACATTGCATGTGCAATCACCGCTGTTCAACTACTGCCTGATGGTGTTTATATCGCAATGAACGGCAGAATCTTCAACCCGGAAAAAGCAAGGAAAAATATTGAACTGAACCGGTTTGAAATTATAAAAACATAAAAGATAACGGGAGAACCAAAGATTTCTTGATGTACATAAAAATACCTGTTATTTGCACTAAATGAGACATTTCTTAGCATAAAAATTGTAGTAAATTGTCTAACTAAATGAAATCATATAATATTATCATTGCTTATATTTTGGAACGTTTTTTGCTATGGTTACCTTTCAAATATTCTGGTAAAAACGATGAATGAGCCTGAAATACAATTAAAGAAACAGCACAAATTTCATGACTATCTATATTGGAATCTGGTTGCCTCGGTACCCATCATTACGGCCTGCATTACAATGTTCAAGGTTTCGATTGCGCTGTTTGGTTCCTATATTGCTCTATTAGTTTTTATGATTATTATTATATATCGATTTTTCTGTAGTCACTGCCCCCATTATATTAATAGTGAAAAGGTTGTTAAGTGTATGTTTATTTGGGGAATACCAAAATATTTCAAGGCAAGGCCAGGTCCTTTAAACCTGTTTGAAAAGGGGATATCGTTAATTGCACCTATAGTTTTAATATTTTTTCCTATCTACTGGATACGGTTATACCCCGATTTATTAGTGATCTATTTATTATCTTTGGCAGTATTTGGCATGACAATTCGAAGAAATGAATGCGTGAGATGCATTTATTTTGATTGCCCTGCAAACCGTGTGAATATAGATATTAAAAACCAGTCGCAATAATGTTAACCGGGACTACTCAACAAATCAACGGCTCAACTAATTAACTATATATACAATCCGCACTTTGCCCATGGACTGAAAGGAGAATATAGGACAGTGCGGTTTTTTTTAATTCTTTTAACGTGTATTGTATATTTTATGAGTAAGGAGGTAAAGCAATGAATATCAGGAAGATAGCACTTGCAGCAGTTATAACAGTCTTTATTTTTCAGGGAACAGTTCAGGCGGCAAATACAAGTATCGGGGTTAATATTGGCAGGTCCGAATTAGAAGGGTGGGTGGATACCCAGCTTAATCCTTACGACACTCCTTTAACAGTAGGTGCAGGATATTTATACAGTGATGATGACTACTGGATCGCAAATGCACACATGACTGTTAAAGATGAGGTTTTTATTCCCGGGCTTAGCCTCGGCCTGGGTTTCAGGGGTGTCCTGGGTGAAGTAGAGATCTATCGCAGAGATTATGATGTCGGAGCATTTTGCTTGCAAGTTCTTGGAGATTACGACTTTCGGAAAAACACCACCCGCCTGCCGATAAGTATATCCGCAAGTATCTCAGGAGCGCCGGAGATTCTCTCTTTTCGTGACACTGAAAGATATGTAGAATTTGCCACCACATTTAATTTTCATATCAATAACTGGGCCACAGCTTTTGCAGGATACAGGAAAATAGATATCGAGTTTGATAAGCCTGTTGCCAGAGATTGGGATGATGATAGCATTTTTGGTGGAATAAAACTTTCATTTTAGTTTAGACAGTATTGTTATTTTAAAAAAAATCGTCCCGCTTAGGCGGGACGGTTTTTTTGCCTGCACTTAATATATCCCTTCTTTATTGCAAGTTCGACAGCAACCTGACAATATTATTGACTTATATAATAAACCGGTTGTACAAACTTTATTTTATTGCCCCCTTTTGGGTCAAAAGCAGGGATAAAGCTATGTTTAGAAAATTAGGGTACGCAATAACATCAAAGCCGGCATTGGCCTTGCTTTATAAGTTGATACGTATTTACAGCTGGACCTTTAAAATCAGGGTCGTAAATGAAAAAGACTGGATCGAATACCTGGAAAATGGTGGGAAGGTTTTGATTTGCGTTTGGCACCAGCAATTTTTTCCCGCTATCCGTTATTTTAAAAAATATCAAAAATACAACCCGAGTCTAATGATAAGCAAAAGCAAAGACGGAGAGATTATTGCCGGGGTCGCCAAAAGGACCGGTTGGCATCCTGTTAGAGGTTCTTCCTCAAGGGGAGGAAGTGAAGCACTTCATGGAATGATTGACAGGTTCAAAAATTCCAGGCTTTCTGGGCATGTCGTGGACGGGCCGAGAGGACCTGCAGGAATAGTGAAATCAGGTGTAATCCGCATAGCTCATACTACAGGTGCAATGATTGTTCCTTTTTATACTTCTGCAGACAGTGCCTGGCATATGAACAGTTGGGACAAATTTGTGCTTCCTAAACCTTTTGCAAAAGTTACCCTTCGTTTCGGGGAAATGATTAAATTTGATCCAGCAGAAAATAATGAAGATTTTGAGAAGCAAAGACTGCAACTTGAAAAAATCATGCGTTCGGAATTGAGAGGGTAATATACGAGTTTCGGGTTGCGAGTTACGGGTTGCAGGGTACGAGTTTCGGGTTATAAAAAAGGGATTATTTCCGATTAACAACTCGCAACTCGCAACACGCATCTCGTATTTCAATCTAAAAACAACATGCTGGCTGAGATTGACAATAAATTATCGATATGATGTTGCTAAGCACCAATGACACCCTAAAGGACGAAATAACATGACCGGACAGATCACGATATCAATATGGATTTTTTTACTACTGGTTGCGATTACAATCTGGGCAATCCTGGACAGGGTGTTGATTCCCAGCACCCGCTGGTTTTTGCGGCGGCGGGTCAATCGCGTAATAGATGAAATAAGCAAGCGCCTTGAAATAGATATCAAACCCTTTCAGCTTACCAAAAGGCGGGTTTTAATTGATCGTCTGATTTATGATCCCAGGGTAATTGAAGCTATACAGGTAAAAGCTCAGGAAGATGATATACCGAGAGAAGTCGTCCAGGCTAAAGTAATGAAGTATGCAAAAGAGATTGTACCATCATTTAACGCTTATTTATATTTTCGAATCGGTTACTGGCTTGCAAAAAAAATTGCACACCTTCTTTACCATGTGCACATCGGCCTTATCGAAAATGAGCAATTTGCGAATATTGATCCGGATTCAACAGTTGTGTTTGTGATGAACCATCGCAGCAATATGGATTATGTACTTGTGGCATTTCTCGCTGCTGAAAAAACAACACTTTCCTATGCAGTGGGTGAGTGGGCAAAGGTTTGGCCGTTACAAACCTTGATCAGGTCTATGGGCGCTTTTTTTGTTCGCCGGAAATCCGGTAATCCCTTGTATCGACTGGTATTGGAGCGGTATATCCACATGGCGACAAAAGAGGGCGTTTGCCAGGCGGTTTTTCTTGAAGGTGGGCTGACTCGTGATGGACTACTGCGACCACCCAAACTCGGCTTTATTGACTATATGCTTCGGAGTTTTAAACCTGAAACTGATCGTGATATCATCTTCATTCCAGTTGGGATCAACTACGACAGAACCCTCGAAGATCGGAGTCTGCTACGAATGCTAAATCCAGATGCACAGAAACGTAGCAAATGGTTCATTATGAAAACAACTGGCCGGTTTGTCTGGCGCAGCATTGTTTTTATATTGCTTAGCCGATGGCAGCGTTTTGGCTACGCCAGTGTTAACTTCGGTCAACGTATTTCGGCGCGGGAGTATTGTCGTCTAAATGATATCGATTTTAGTAGAATGAAACGTAAAGACCGTTTTCCGGAAGTTGAAAAAATATCCGGACATATCATGGCTTCCATTAAAAACGTGATACCGGTACTTCCTGTAGCTCTGGTAGCAGCTGTCTTCGTTCAATTTCCTGATGATTTCTTAAGTGCATTTGATGTGGAAGCACGTGCAAATCATATACTTGATGGAATTCAGGCAAAAAACGCACCGGTTTTTCTTTCAACGACAAGCCGCGTACAAACTATAGTGACTGCATTAAACATGCTGAGAATAAGGCGTCTTATTATCGAAACGGACGGTTTGTATAAGACTGATCCTGAAATGCTGGACATTTTATCATATTATGCAAATTCAATCCGTCATTATTTTTAACATTAATAAAAATGCCATATCGTTTAATGGCCGACATTGTTGTTCTCCTTCACTTTACATTTATCTTATTTGTATTGATGGGAGGAATCCTGCCGATTTGGTGGCAAAAGGTCGTTTCTATACGGCTATCTGGAGGAGAGAGGATGGTTAAGGTGCTGGTAAGCGCATGTCTGATGGGAGAGCGTGTGAGATATGACGGTGCAATAGTACCTTATAATAGTGCAATTTTAAATAGTTGGAGAGATGACGGGTTGATAGTGTCTTTTTGCCCTGAAGTTGCCGGAAATCTGCCTGTGCCCAGGTCTCCTGCAGAAATTATTAATGGGACAGGTACGGATGTCTTTAAAAAAAATATCGGTGTTTATACTATCAACGGTCAAGATGTAACAGAAAGCTTTATCAAAGGAGCAGGGGAAGCCTTAAGGATTGTAAAAGAAATGCAAATAAAGCTGGCCGTCTTGAAAGAAGGCAGCCCTTCGTGCGGAAAAACCAGTATCAATAATGGAAGTTTTTCAGGATCAAAAAGACGCGGTAAAGGTGTAACAACCGCCCTGCTTGAAAAAAACGATATTGCAGTGTTCAGCGAAAATGAAATAAAAAAAGCCGCAACTTATCTTGACGAGTTAAAGACCTCATAGCCACATTTGATTTTCAACCAGCAAACGATTTTTCCTCCGAGAACGGTTTTCGTTTATTCGAGAAAGCATCTATCCTTTCTTTGGAATTAATAATAATTTCTTGACAACGTTAATTATAGTATTTATTTTAAAGGTTCTGAGCATATTCTCATAAAGGAGATTTAATGGTTCGCCCTCAGAAAAACCGAATGGTAGCTTTTGACCCTGACATCAGTTATTTCAAGCCAAGGGGCATACCTTTAATCGACCTGGAAGAGGTTCAGATAACCATAGATGAGTACGAAGCTTTGCGGCTTTCAGACCTTATGGACATGCCTTATGAAGAGGCAGCCAACAGCATGGGAGTGTCAAGGGCTACGTTTGGAAGGATCGTTCGGAGAGCAAGAAAAACAGTGGCGGATGCTTTGATTAACGGAAAGGCGATAAATATTCAAGGGGGCAGTTTCAGAATAATTGATAAAAAACGAATTTTTATATGCAATAACTGCAATAACAAATGGGAAGAACCACGAGGAACGGGAAGCCCTGATAATTGCCCTTTGTGCAATCATAAGGATTTTTACCGTATTATGAAAAAAAATTAAATTTACCACAGAGAACGCGGAGCACACAGAGATAATTGGTTAATAAAAAGATATTCTCTGTGTCTCAGTGAGCTTAGAGATTAAAAATGACTTTTAATAGATAATTAAGAGTTGCGTTTATCAATTTTTACAGGAGATTATAAAAATGAGAATTGCGGTGACATCAACAGGCAAAGACTTGGATTCAAATATGGATACTCGTTTTGGAAGGGCAGCGTATTTTATTATTGTTAATCCTGAAACAATGGAGTATGAGGCAGTTGAAAACAGCCAAAACCTCAATCTTCCGCAGGGTGCCGGGATTCAGGCAGGTAAAACAATAATCGATAATAATGCAAATGTGCTTATTACGGGTAATTGCGGCCCAAAGGCATTCAAGGTGCTGCAAAGTGGCAACGTAAAAATTTATACCGGTGCCGAAGGAAGTGTTTCTGACGCTGTTTTACAATATAAAAACGGTGAATTGGACCCTACCGGAGAAGCTAATGTTGAAGGACACTGGGTATAGTTAAGATGTCGTTGAGTTGTTAAATAGTTGAGTGGTATAATATTACAAGGCCTATAGTTATATTTCAAAACAATTGAATAGCGAAATAAAATAAACCGTTAAGCGGTAAGAAAATCAGGAGATAATAATGGTAGAAATTCAGAATAGTGTAGATGAGGGAACAAAGCAGAAAAATGCGCAAGCAGATCAGGATGCTGCTGTTAACGAATCTTTAAAGAAAATTAAGAATAAATTCATTGTACTGAGTGGGAAAGGAGGTGTCGGAAAGACAAGCACTTCTGTAAACCTTGCCGTCGCTCTTTCTAAAAAGGGTTTTAAAGTCGGCATTATGGATGTTGATTTACATGGTCCGGATGTTCCCAGGATGTTGGGCCTTGAAGGGATGCTGGATCTTAATGAGAACCGGAAGTTAAATCCGATGAGTTACTCGGAAAATTTAAGAGCGGTTTCCATCGAATCGCTCACAGGTAATAAAGACGATGCCATCATATGGCGCGGTCCAATTAAATATTCTGCAATCAAACAATTTATCGGAGATGTGGAATGGGGTGAGCTTGATTTTCTAATTATCGATTCACCTCCGGGAACAGGTGATGAGCCGTTGACAATTGCTCAGACAATTTCAGATGCCAGGGCAATAATAGTTACAACACCACAGGAAGTTGCATTGGCAGATGTCAGGAAATCGATTAATTTCTGTAAAACAGTTAAAATGGAGATCTTTGGTCTTATAGAGAATATGAGCGGTTTTGACTGTCCACACTGCGGTAAAACGATAAACCTGTATGGTTCAGGCGGCGGAGAGAAAACAGCCCAGACAATGGGTGTACAGTTTCTCGGCAGAATTCCGTTCGATCCGAATGTTGTATCATGCGGTGATTCCGGCAGTTCTATTCTGGAGACACATAAGGATTCAATGGTAGCAAAGGCATTTGATAAGATTGCAGTAAAAATGTCAGAGCTTGTGTAATATTACACTTGAAATAATTCAGCCACCAAGACACGATGTTCCAAAGAATCGGTATAAAAAAAATATACTGTAATCTTAGTGCCTGATTGCCTTTGTGGCTAAACGACTACAAATATCTTAAATAAATTTTGGAGGAATTTTATAATGAAATTTGCAATACCGTTAGCTGAAGGAAAATTAACAGCTCATTTTGGGCATTGTCAGGAATTTGCACTTGTCGAAGTCGAAGAAAATGAAATAAAAAATAAAGAGATTCTTATACCACCACCCCATGAACCTGGTGTAATTCCGAAATGGCTCCATGAAATGGGTGCAAACGTGATTATTGCCGGTGGAATGGGTGCCATGGCAATCGATCTTTTTAATCAGAATGGGATTGAGGTTCTTACAGGAGCGCCGTCTTTAGAGCCCGAAATTCTGGTAAAAAACTTTCTGGACAATCAACTTGAAACCGGTGCAAACGCCTGCGATCATTAATTAAAAAAAGTGGGTTAAAATGGGTTCAGCAGCCATAGCAGGTTGCGGTGCTTATATGGACAATAATCTTGAAGCAGGTGAAAATGTCTGTGACCATATTTAAAAATCTATTAATTACAGTCACGGTCAGGAGGCCTTTGAAAAATTACAATTTTTCAAAGGCCTTTTGTCTTGACCTGTGGTGGCACAGGTCTTATTACCACCACAGGGTCATTTAATTATTTTGGCGGCTTTTTCCCCAACTCTTTTATTCGTTTGTTGATTTCATCTAATGAGTTCTTCATGTACTCCGCATTCGCTTTTAGCATGTTAATTTCATCTTCCGCTGTCATTTGATAAAACGTCTCTCCGGCAGGTGGATAAAACCCTGAGCCTCTGCCATAACCTGGACCTGCGCCCATTCCTGCGCCGGCTCCGCCTCTGAAACCGCGCCTTAAACCCATGCCTCTGCCATAACCCCTTCCAAACTGAGGGTTGTATCCGGTATTTGCCGGGTTGCAATTACCTCTTGCACCACCGGTCATAGGGCCGGCTCCCATTGGCCCACTTCCGTCAAATCCTGGCATGATAAATTCCTCCTTTTTTAGTATGATTTTATGTGGACGGTTTAATAAAAAGTTAGAAACCGTTTTTTGTAAAACCGTCCACTTTACCTGATAAATTTATAAAATATTAACGGCTGCCTCGGCCCTGGCCTCTGCCTCCGCCCTGACCCTGGCCTCTGCCTCCACCTCTGCCTTGCCCCTGGCCTCTTCTTCCTCCGCCGCCCCGGCCTGATCCCATGCCTCCCTGACCTCCCTGGGAAGGATTCCGGGTGCCTTTACCGCATGTTCCCTGGCCTCTTCCTGTCATAGGGCCCTGGCCATCGGGTCCTGTTGCGTCACCTCTTGGCATAATATTCACCTCCTTAACGTTATTTAATTTTACAATTTTCTGCCGCCTCTTCGGCGCTGACGTCTGTGCATACCTCGAAATTCATATGTTCCACCTTTAATTATTAAAGTTTTTCCTGTAATAAGAGCTTCACCGACAATGCTTCTGGCATCGGATAGAATCCTTCCATAGGTCTGGCGAGATACTTTCATCATTTTGGCACCGTTTTCCTGATCAAGATGTTCAAAATCGGTCAGCCTGATAGCTTCAAGTTCCTCCAACGAAAGAAAAACTTCACCTGTTATAGGTATTCCCTGTGGTATAAAAGAGGCTATTGTCGGATATCCTGATACAAATCTAGTTTAGATTACGGAAATAAAAAGCCCTCGCTGATAATTATCAGCGAAGGCTTTCTATGAGGTACAGATGGAGTAAGATGGAACTTAGGGCTGAAGATAGATAGAAGCAAAGTTCATGCCATATTTAAATTTATTAATTCCTCAAGCATAAATGCTTAATTGCAGATATTTTTGCAAGGACCGTTTTTTCGTTAATGATGTTATCCGGCAGAAATCAAAGGAGTCCTTGAAAAACCAAATCGACCCCGTGGGCCTGTCCCAAGGGGCCGATTTGCGACTATAGAGGATTATAAAGCATCAAATGGAGGTGCAATGCCAAGTTTTGTATCCTCGTCTATAACTTCTTGCAAACTACATGCCATTATTTCTAATAGTAAAACTTTTTCCAGATCGGATGCCATACCTTTTCATCCGATTCCAAACGGTCACCCGTGTGATTCCCAGGATTTCAGCCGCTCTGGTCTGATTGCCTCCGCTTTGTTCCAGCGCATCCATAAGCAGTTTTTTCTTAACCTCGTTTGGATCGGAATTGAACTGATTTTTTTCAGAAAATAGCCTGATGTCTCCGGTAATGTCCGGAGGCAGATGATTGGGATGGATCTGGGGTCCCTGACAGGTGACGAATGCGTATTCCATGGCACTTTTCAGTTCACGAACATTCCCCGGCCATCCGTAATTCATCAGGATATCCATAGCTAGATTGCTGATTCCCTTGATAGGCTTGTCGTTTTTTAAAGAAATTCGTCTGAAAAAGGTCTCGGCCAGCAGAGGAATATCTCCACGCCTTTCCCGGAGCGGTGGAATAGTAATGGGGATAACATTGATTCGGTAATACAAGTCTTTTCTAAACTTTCCGTCTTTTACCATCTGTTTAAGGTCTCGATTGGTGGCTGTAATGACCCTCGAATTAACGTGGACCGAACGGTTGTCTCCCACCCGTTCGATCACCTTTTCTTCCAATACTCTGAGGAGCTTAACCTGGGTCGTGGATGGCAGATCTCCGATTTCATCGAGAAAGATATCTCCTCCCGAAGCTTCTTCGAATCGGCCCTTACGGCTTTGGTGGGCACCGGTGAATGCTCCTTTGACATGCCCAAACAGCTCGCTTTCCAGCAGGTTTTCATTCAGTGCCGCACAATTGACCTTGATGTACGGTTTGTTTTTCCGTGAATAGTTCAGGTGAATCGCCCGGGCTATGAGCTCCTTACCGGTGCCGCTCTCTCCGAAAATAATTACAGGGGCGTCCGATTGGGAGGCATTGGTGATCATGTCGAAAACCATCTGCATTCCGGAAGAGGCGCCGATAATGCCGTGAAAATTGTCATAATGCCGAAGCTCGCGCTGAAACGCCTTGATTTTTAGATCCTTCTCAACCAGCTCCGTGATATCGGTCAAGGTTTCAACGGCTCCCATCCCTTTTCCGTCCCCGTCGTAAAGCAGAGAGGCATTTTTAAGGACATGCGCAATAGTACCGTCTTTTTTTAATATAACGCACCGGGTCATTTTAAGGTCTCCATCTATGAACAAGCGGCACCAGTGTTTTTTATTCCCGTTACGTACAATTTCGCAGCGGTCGCAGTTTAAAATGGTGCACGATTTTCCGATGAGTTCCCCTTTTTGGTAACCGGTGATTTTTCTCAGAGCCTGGTTGGTCGAAACAATAGTCCCGTCCATGTCAACAATCATCACCCCGTCTTGGATCGCATTGACCACTGTTTTCCAATATTTGTTCAATTCGTGTTCAATCATCATTAAAGTTCCTGTTAAATTTTAACATATGTTAAATTATTATCTTTAACACTTTAACAGTAAGTATGCAATAAAATTTTTCGAAGTTGGGAATGAATTCTGTCATTAAACATAAAATGTTCATAGCAAAACAATAAGTCTAAAACCTTTGAATAAAAGATATAATGGATATCAGCTTTATTTGACCGATAGAATTAATGCCAAATTTAAGATTTATCGAGTTCTATGGCATCACTATTGCTAATTACTTAATTTCTTTTCACCAAACAGGTATCGATTGGAACAAGCGGCGCGGTGTAAACTGGATCTTCGAGGGGTTTTCTTAACATTAAGGGATGAAACGATTGGAAGATGCTGAAAAAAAATCTGACAGGGTGCTTGATTTACGCGGATGGAGTTGCCCCTGGTGCATTTTAAAAGCAAAAAGCCTGCTCCTCCGAATGAGTAAAGGTCAGATTCTCGAAGTGCTGAGTACCGACCCCGAGGCACAGATTAATTTTCCTCTAATTTTGAAAAAGAGCAAAGACAGGGTGATAAAGGTGGAACAACATAAGGAGTATTTCCACCTCTTTTTACTTCGTGGATGATTGTAAGTGAAATATAAATCCGCATTTATCAGGCGGAAAACGTTAACTTAAAGAGAAATAAGGGAGGTTTATCATGTCAGATGTAGATCTTAGTAAAGTCGAAACAGCTGAAACCGTAGATGCCAGGGGAAGTGCATGCCCAGGACCTCTTCTCGAAGCCAAAAAAGGAATCGGCAAGGTAAAAGTAGGTGAGATTTTACAAATTTATTCTAACGACTCCGGCACAAGAGTCGATATCCCCGCATGGTCTAATAAAGTCGGTCATGAATATCTTGGTGTACTGGAAGCCGACGGATATGACAAACACTTTGTCAAAAGAAATAAATAGGCAGGAAAAATGATGACTTCACTGGAGAATAGCCAAAGCAAAGGAAAGATCCTGATTCTAGCGACTGAAACCTGTGCTTATCCCGGCGCAGATTCCGTAGGACAAGCGCATTCCAATTATCCTACTAATACTTTTATTCTCAGAGTGAGAGCACCCGCACTCTTTCCGGAACAGTTCTACCTCGATTGTTTTAAAAAGGGAATCAGCGGTATTATCATCATGTCATGCGGTGAAGAGTGCCCATATGAAGGTGCGTACAAAGCCATAGCAACGAGACTGGACAGGGTGTATAAAATGATGAAGGAGCAGGAACTGGATATCCGTAGACTTCGTCTAACGGCGATCTGTACGGTGTGCAATCGGTCATTTCTCAACGAGGTAAACCAGATGAATACGGTGGTCCAGGAACTTGGGCCACCGCAGATGGCACAAAACTGACGATTTGTCACATTTGGTTTGCGGGGTTTTTGGCTAACCTGAAGTCAGATATCTCCCGCAATCCCTTAATGTTGAGATCGCAGGAGGGAACGCATGAATTCCATACAGAAAACAGATTTTGATGTTCTAGTTGTTGGTGCCGGTATTGCCGGCCTTCAGACGGCTCTGGATCTTGGAGACCAGGACTATAAAGTGGCAATTGTGGAAAAAGATGCGACCATCGGGGGGAAAATGATTCGATTATCCAAGGTTTTTCCTACCTTGGATTGCGCAAGCTGTATTACTACCCCCAAGATGGCCGCCGCTGCCCATCATGATAATATTACTCTGTTTACCTATTGTGATGTTAATTCGCTTGATCGTGTTGGGCAGACTGTCACGGCGAGCGTCACCCAACGTCCGCGATATGTAGATCCTGACAAGTGCATCGGCTGCCGCCAGTGTGAATATCACTGCCCGGTTTATGTGTCTGATGCGGAGCAAGGTGGGTTTTCCGCTACAAAAGCCATTTCCATACCTTTTTCAAACGCCATTCCCCAGATTGCGGTGATGGATGTTGAAAACTGCATGCTCTGCGGAAAATGCGAGAAAGTTTGCCCTACCCATGCCATCGATTATTTTCAGGAACCACAACAGTTCGGTATCACTGGCACCCCACGGTCCTTACAACCGTGTTCTGAGGCCGTCGGATGGCATGGAGCCCGATTCCATTGCCTATGTCCAGTGCGCAGGCTCCCGTGATAAAAGTATGGGGGTTTCATACTGTTCCAGGGTCTGTTGCATGTATGCCATCAAGCAAACCATGCTCTTATCAGGATCTTTGCCCCTTGCGGATATTACCGTTTATTATATGGACATTCGCGCATTTGGTAAGGGGTATGAGCAGTTTTATCAGAATGCCAAGGCCATGGGAATTGAATTCGTAAAAGGTAAAGTTGCTAAAATTAACGAAGGCGGAAACGGTGGTGTAGAGTTGTGCTACGAAAGCCAGGATGGCGAGGGAGTAGTTACTGCTAACCATGATCTGGTGGTCCTTTCCCTGGGAATGATTCCGGGATGGAACCCTGAAGGGGTATGTCCGGTTTCAGCAGACTCGGATCACTTTATTAAGAGCATTATGCCCAAGCTTTCACCGACTTTGACGGATATGGAAGGGGTTTTTGCTGCCGGTACAGCTGCCGGTCCCAAAGATATCGTGGACACGATTACGGAGTCCGGAGCTGCTGCTGTTGAAGCTGCCAAATACATGGTTGCGCTGGAGCGCTCTCGTAAAGCGGCGGCATAGCACCTATAAAAAGCTGAAATCTCAAAGCCGGAAGGCAAAACGGGGCAGAATTTAGGCCAATAACCATAACGTCTGTAGGAGATACAGAAATGGTGGATGAGAACAAAGATAAAGAAAAAACATTAAAACATAAGGTCGGCGTCTATATTTGCTACTGCGGCGGCAACATTTCAGATCATGTAGATGTGGAAAAGGTTCGAGAAAGAATAGAAAAACAGCCCGAGGTGGCGGTGGCACGAACCAATATGTTCATGTGCTCGGATCCCGGCCAGGAAATGATCATGGAGGACTTAAAAAACGGGACCATCGATCGTGTCGTTGTGGCTTCCTGTGCGCCAAGTCTTCACGAAACGACCTTTCGAGGAGCCATTTCACGGGCAGGTGGGAATCCTTATATATACGAGCATGCTAACATCCGGGAGCAGGTCAGCTGGGTACACCATGGGGATAAAGCCACGGATAAAGCAGCCAGATTGGTATCTATGGCGGCTGCCAAGGCCGAACAGCTCAAGCCCCTTGAACCGATCCGCGTGGAAGCCAAAAAACATGTTACAGTGATCGGAGGCGGCATCGCCGGACTAAGGGCGGCAAAGGATCTGGCGGACCGCGGCATCGAGGTGGTCTTGCTGGAAAAATCACCGTTTATAGGAGGGCAACTCGCCAACCTGGATCGAATAGCCCCCACAGGGGACAAAGCGGCAGAATTGGTCAGCGATCTTGCCGACCAGGTATTGAACGATGATTCGATTACGGTTCATACCTGCTCGACAGTGGAATCATTTGACGGCTATGTGGGCAGTTTCAAGCTTGGAGTTAAAAAACAGTTAACGGAAATGGATCAAGAAAAGATCAAGCAATTGGGTGCCATAAATGAGGCAGCCGGAAAATTCATTCCCTTTGCAGGGGTTTACAATGGTGCCACGCCATCAGTTCCTGATGAATTTACATTTGAGACCGGGGTTATTATCCTGGCCACAGGGTTTAAATCCTATATTCCTTATAAAGGGGAGTATGGTTTCGACGAATACGAGGAGGTGGTGACACTTCCGGAATTGATTCGGAGTATGGCCGAGAATAAAGCCACAGGAAACCTGATGGAATATAATGGCAGGAAAATTCGCAGCATGGCCTTGATCCATTGCGTGGGTAGCCGGCAGATCCCAGGTATCCATCCGGAAAACGAGGGGGGATATCTTAATGAGTATTGCTCCAGAACCTGTTGCTCGGCGTCACTCAATGCATCCAATATCATTCGCACTTCCAATCCCGGAACCCGTATCTTTGAATTTTACCGTGATATCCGAACCTACGGCCGGGGTCAGGAAGAGCTTTATGAAGAGGCTGCACGAAACCAGGTGGTCTTTCTCAGATTTGAGGATGATGCATCACCCGAGGTGACCCGCAACACCGATCAAGCGGGAGATTTTCCTTTAATTGTCAAAGTGAAAGATACATTAACTTTTGGAGAAGATGTGGAGGCCCCTGTCGACCTGGTGGTTCTGGCCACGGGAGTCGAGCCGAATAATGTTTCCGACCTTGTGGAAATGATGAAGCTGCCGGTTGGGACGGATCGTTTTTTATTGGAGGTTCATCCGAAACTGAGACCGGTGGAATTGCCGATTTCAGGGATCCTGCTGGCAGGGACCTGTCAGGCACCCATGGATGTGGGGGAAGCCTGTAATGCTGCAGGTGCTGCTGCTGTCAAGGCGGCCGGCCTGTTAGGGCGAGGTTATGTGGAGCTTGATCCCTTCGTGGCCCAGGTAGATTTAGAAAAATGCAAGGGGAATGGTGAATGTGTCGAAGCCTGTCTGAGTGACGGCGCCTTGAACCTGGTGGAGATGGAAGTAGATGGACAGATGGTTAAGCGAGCCCAGGTGACCACGGCTCTTTGTCTGGGTTGTGGGGCGTGTGTCGGTGTCTGTCCGGAAAACGCCATTGAGGTTGCAGGGTGGACGTTAAAACAGTACGAGGCTATGGTTGACAGGATCGTTGAGGAAGAAGTGGCGGCCTGATACGGAAAATTTTAATAAAAATACCAGCAATGGGAGAATCCCATGAGTCAAGAAGACGCCATTAAAAAAGAAAAGAAAGCAGCTATGAAGAAACTTCGGGCAGACCGCAAGGAATGGGTCGTAAAAGCTTCCGGTCGAGTCAAGGTGCAGAAAAAGGCTCTTAAAGCGATCAAAGGACACTTTGAAAAAGGGGCAGCTA
>NBLJ01000099.1 GCA_002084545.1 Desulfobacteraceae bacterium 4572_123
CTGATCCAGACGCTGGAAATCTTCCGCGGGGGTCGGATTTTCATAGCCGTAACCCCCGAAATTACGGACCACATGAATCAGGGCATCACAGTCCCTGACCGGAGTCCAGAAGTTCTGGTCTTTCTGCCGATCATTGCCATGACCCTTGACCCCCGGCAGAAAATATTCCACCTGGGCATAGATGGTTTTTTTGGGCTTGTACATCCCGCTTAAGATATCCACCCGTTCATCCGGCACTTTGATGGTGCCGATCCGGTCCTGGTCCCTGGCTCCTCCCGGGGTGGTATTCATGGTCAGGGCTTCAAAAACAGTAGCTTTGCCAACCCCCTCAAGGCCGATAATTCCCATTTTCATAAACTATATTCTCCCCTCGATAGCGCAAAAAATATCGATGATTCAAATTGCTGAAAACAAAAAGTACACCAGTCCAGCCAGCCTAAAAGAACGGGCTCCATAAAACAAGACAAAATTGGCGAACGCTTCATCCGAACAATTTACACCGCCCCAAACCAATGCACCCGTTTCATACAGGAAACAGAACTACCGGAACCATTTTTGACAGTATTTACAGGCACGGCAGGAGCTTTTTCTGCAAGGACTAAGGGAGATCTTTGGGAAGGACAGATCGCCCGAAATAGGCCTGCGTTCAATTTTTGAAAGCAATATGCAAGAAATAGCGATGTGGCGAAAAGAGACGAGGCACTTATTCTACAATTCAAGGTTTGACGCCGGGCATTGACCCCGGGCATGGCATCGGTCACCCTGACCCTATGCCGCACCTGGGGTAATGACTGTCCCGGGAGCAGATGCATTTCAGTTTACGGTGTCTTTTTCATCAGGCTGTCCGGATCCTTCATAATCCTGTCCGCGGACCATTTGGACAAAATAAAAGGATAATCGTTATCGGATGAAACGGCCGGGAATTCATTGTCTTCCTTATTCGATTTTGCAAAAATCTTCAGCACATGCTTTTGATCACCTTCCAGCGTCAGCGTGTAAACAGGCGCGGTAAAGGCCTCTTTGGGCTTTGCCTCGATAAAATGATCGCATTTAAGGTCCTTGAGACCGGACAAGAAGGCTTCGATGGTTTTCTGACCGGCGATTTTACCGTCACTGTTTTTCCAGACCACGGTTTTCGAATCTGTTTTGTCAGCCGCACCGGTTGTACCGCTTTTTGTTTTATCCCCCTTGGTTTCGGCAGTGACGGTTTCCCGGGTCAGTACCGCTGTTTTATCCTTTTGGGCAAGGGTAATCCGGGTAAGTTTTTCAGGGTGAACCGCCAATACGGTCTTATCCCGCAGATCATCGAGCTGCAGGTCAAAACTGTTGCGAAGACTGCCGCCGGCGTGATAAACCCGCGAATCTCCGGCAACCATCACAAAGGTATGCCGATACGAGGATGAGATCTTGCCCAGGTAGATATCCCGGCATAGCTTGTCACCGATCCAGGCTTTTACGCCGATCCGATTATCCGCATCCAGATCATAACGCGGATAATTTTTAGATTCCGAAATCAGGGCGGCCACGGAAAATTCAGCAATGCTCTCCGCCAGGCCCTTGATCTTGCCCGCATCGGCCGGGTAGTCTTTTTCCCCAACCACCCAGTTGTCCCCTTTTTTCACCAGGTTCAGGGTGTTGCCGGCATGGCTGATCGCTATTTTCGAGATATCAGCCGCTTTGACACTGGCTATGGTCGGCAGCTGGTAAAGACGCCGATCTGTTTTTCGAAGCACCAGATAAAACGAGATGGCCACGATCAGGGCCGCCAGAACAACATATTCCATCTTTATTTTCATTGTTACACCTCACCGGGCCCGGGCCATCCACATCCATGCGCATCCACCCGGCACCCTTAAAAAATAACGATTATGCCATAAACATCGACTGAATCCGTTTTTTCCGGCCATGCCGGCGCAACCAGACCAGGAGGCCGAAAATCACCACCAGAACAGGCAACCCGGCGATATTAGCGGTCTTTACCAGGGTCTTTGCCGCGGCCCCTGTTTCATCAATAGGATTGAATGTCTGCTGCTTACTGCGCAGCTTTGCAATACCCGCCTGACCGTTCAGGTAGTCCAGCACATTCATCACCATGATGTCATTGGGACTTCGCCCGCCCGGATCCATGATATTGTCCCGGATGATCTCCGTGGAGCCGATGATAAACAAATGGCCGGACTTCCCCTTTTCGATCACATTGCCCTTTTCCGTGATCCGTGACGGCACTTTGGCACGATCCCCGGTCTGCTCGGCATTCTGATCGGAAGCGCTCTTTTTCAGATCTTTCTCTTTTTTCTCCTTCACCGGTTTTTCAGGAATTGGTTTTCCCGCAAAATAACTGGGGAATTCACCATTAATCATATAGGCCAGGGGATAACTTTTTCGCTCCTGGTCCGGTCCCGGCGGATGCAGGAACCTCGGGTCGAAATTGATCTGCTTTTTCATCAGCCAGGATCGATCCGACGAGGCAAACAAAGGTTGTGCGGACAAATCAGCCGCCTTTATTTTTGCCGCATCCAGAATTACCGGTGCCGCCTTGATGGTCACCAGCCCCTTGATATTGTCCATGACGGCCAATTTATGATTAATATGGATGTTTTTGATAACCGGGGCATAATAAATAGGCCGCTCACCACCGCCCATTGCCTTGGGAAGCCGCTGCTTATAACAATTTTCATCCATGACAACGGCCGGCTGAACCGTTACACCATAATGCGCCAGCAGTTTTTCCAATCCTGATTTAAGCGGGACGAACCCCATGGGCGCTGTCTGCAGATACGCCTGCTGCTGCGGCTGTACCTCCTTGAGGGGATCTAAAAAGATCGCCAGAGATTTCCCTTTCATGAGAAACTGATCAATCTGGAACAGGTCATAGTCGGAAAATGTTTTCGAGGGTCCGGGGATCACCAGGCAGTCAAAGCTGTCGGGAATACCATCTGCCTTGATGTTGATTGCTTTTAAAGAATAGTTCTGCCCGGCCTGGGTCCGGAAGCTGTTAAAGGACGCCTGCCGCGGGTTCATGGGGTTTGCCCGGCTGTCGCCCATAATGGGCAGACTGCCGACATCGGTAAGGACCCCGATACGACGGTTGATATCGATAAGCGATTCCATATTTGCACTGATGACCTCTTTCAGGGTTTTTTCATCGGCCAACTGGTACAGAGTCCCGAAAAACGAATTTTTGATCACCTGCAAAACAGGAATGGTTACGGATCTATTGCCATACGCCATCACCATCCCGATGGCCCCGCTGCCGGTACGGATGCCTTCTTTGGGAATGTCAGGCCAGTTCAGACGCATGATCTTGTTTTGATCAATCTCTTTTTCAAGTGTTGTATCCGTGGCCGGATCCAGATATGTAAAATCCAGTTTCCCATAACTTTGCCGGTTTAAATCCCGGACAATTCCTTTGACTTTTTCGGGCAGCTGCCCGAGTTCTTTGATCTGCATGATCGGCGCCACCTGCTTGAGCGAGGTGGACATGTATAGCCGAACATGAATCTTGTCTGTTAAGGCCAGAAGCGCACTGACCTTATTGTTGAGTTTTCTCATGGCCATGGTCAGCCGGTATTCGAGTCCGTCGGTGCTGGTGATGGCATCCACCCGCTCCAGCTGATCGCCGTGAATGATCACCAGTCCCATATAGGCTTTCTGGAATTTCACTTCGTCTTTTTCCACCGCCTGAACCTGAATCGGGTTGATCCCGTAATCTTTGGCCAGCGTCTGGTTCTCCGTTGCATCCTTTCCAAGATCCCCCTGATCCGGGCTCACATCATAGAACCGATAATTAAAAAAATGGTTGGCAGAGGCCCCGTATTCAGCCATCAGGTCTCTCAGGTACCGCTCCGTACCGTTATGCGGGGCCGGCAGGTTCCGGGTAAAAAACACCTTGATGGTCATGGGTTCGGTGAGGGTGGCAACCACCTGATGGCTCACCTCCGACAACGAATAGAGTTTGTTCCGGGTCAGATCAGCCCTGAAAAACAGCGTGAGACCGGCCACATTCAACAGCACCACCACCAGAAGATAGACGATAAATTTGATATATTTTCTCGATGAATCGGTTATGCTCATATCTTACTCCTGCACTTTCCTGTTATTACGCAGCGATAAAAAACAATGCCTAGTCCCTTTCCTGAACAGACAGATGGGTCCCATACAGACCGACAAAGATCACGCTCAGAAAATACAACAGATCCCGCGAATCAATCACCCCTTTGGCAATGGTTTTAAAGTGCCCGTTGACGCCCAGATAGCTAACAACACCCAGGAGGCGGCTGGGCAGAAAAAAGAGCACCTGATCAAGGAGGGTCAGGGTAAAACAGATGGCCATGGCGATAATAAACGCCACGATCTGGTTACGCGTAAGGGACGAGGCCAAAAGGCCCACCGCACAAAAGGCGCCGCCCAGCAGCAATGCCCCCATATATCCGCCGGCTACAGGCCCCCAGTCCAGAGCGCCCAGCAGCGACAGGGTAACCGGATAGGCCAGGGTCGGTACCAGCATGGCCCCTACAAATAATGTACCGGCCAGAAATTTGCCCAGCACCACCTGCCCCACGGTCACCGGCATGGTCAGCAGCATCTCGTAAGACCCCACATTCAATTCTTCGGCGAACAGCCGCATGGTCACCGCCGGCACCACAAAGGAAAAGATCAGGGGCAGAAGAGAAAAAAAGTTTCGAAGGCTGGCCTGGTTATAGATAAAAAAAGTGGAAAAAAAGAACCACCCGGTCACCACCAGAAATATCGATATGACGATATAGGCAACCGGAGAAATAAAATAGGTATAAAACTCCTTTTTGAATATCTGCAATACCTGCTGCATATCAGTTCTCCCGGGTAAGCTGTCTAAAAATGGTTTCCAGGGTCTGGGTCTCCTGGTAAAATTCAATCAACACCCAGTCGGTCTGCCGGATTCGGCGATAAATATCTCCGCGGATATCTGTGTCGCCGTCACTGGTCAAAGACGCGCAGACTCCCGAATCGGTCTCTTCGACACGGGTCAGACGTCCAATTCCCCGGACCTGCGCCAAAACCTGTCTCAGTGCCGGCCCGTCTGCATTTTCCAAGGTCAGGTGGATCACCCGGTCCCGGCCCGCAGACGCCTTCAGGGCAGCCATACGATCGTCGGCAACCACGCGGCCCTTGTTGATGATCACCACCCGGTCGCAGGTAGCCTCGGCCTCGCTGAGAATGTGGGTGGAAAAAATAATGGTTTTTTCTTTTCCGATCCGGCGGATAATATCCCGAATCTCCACGATCTGATTTGGATCCAGACCCGATGTGGGTTCATCCAGCACCAGAATCTCCGGATCACTCATCATGGCATGGGCCAGGCCCACCCTCTGCCGGTATCCCTTGCTCAATGTACCGATGGGCCTGTGCATAACGGAGGTCAGTCCGCAAAGGTCCGCAAGTGCCTTGATGCGCGGGTTCCGCTGCCGGGAATCCAGCTTGCGTATACCCGCCACATACGTCAGGTAATCAAACACCAGCATATCGGGATACAGGGGTGCGGATTCGGGCAGATACCCCATCATCTGCTTAACGGGCAGCGGATCATCGGCCACGGTATACTCCCCGACACGGATACGGCCGTCGGTGGGCGTCAAAAAACCGGTGAGCATTCTAAGGGTCGTGGTTTTACCGGCTCCGTTGGGTCCCAGCAGGCCCAGAATCTCACCTTTGCGCACATCAAAAGTAATGTGGTCCACCGCGCAGAATTTGTGGTAATTTTTAGTCAGATTTTCAATATGGATCATAACATTCTCCTTGGTTGATTCACAAATCCCTGTTCAATCGTATGGATGATTTCGTAAAAAATATTTTTGCCCGGCTGAACAAAGTATTCTTATACCGGGATAAATGATTTTTTTACAACGCCATCACATCGGTACTGGGATTGATTCCCTTCTGGGGAGGTACAGCGACTTCGGTATTCACAAGATATGAATGCCCCCTTATTACGCCTCAAGGGGGCAATTTTATGAAACGGGCGCACAGGCCTGGCGGCCCTGCCCTTAATCCTTTCTCAAAGAAGATCTTACAGAAATTTTCTTTTAAGTTAATAATATTTAACCTCCCACTTAAAAGATGCCATCATAATGCAATTTCTCCCCTAAAAACCTGAAAAATTTTTTTTATACCTCCCCAATACTTCCGTCAACATTTTTTTTTAAAAATACCACCGGCACACCCGGTACGAATAAGCAATAGGGTCACGCTTCATTTGCCGACGGTTTTTAGCACAATATTCAGTATAACAATATCTTGGGACACTATTGTACCAGCGTATTTCACCGTATTTCACCGTGTTTCATTCGTCACCCCAATCGTGCTCTGTTTCCCAAACCGAAAACTCGTCGGCAGTAACTGGGTGTCGTACATACCCTTGACGGTGCTTGCGCTCCAATTGCTCAAGAGTGCAGCGGGAAAGCGCCTCACGAAGTGCCTTTCGTGTAAAAGCAAAAACACAGGAATATCAAGTATATTCTTAAGTTTTTGCAACGCAGTCGGGCAGGATGCATCGACGCTTAAAATGTAAAGTTATATTTACGCGAGCCCTTAAATATTATACAAAGAGTTTGATGATTAAAGATCCATACAGAAATACAACCAAACGCTATGACCGTTATATCGAACCATTGCTTGCAGACCTGAGGCAGACAGGAATATGGCTGCATCGGCCCCGAAAAGGAATGCAGGTGCTGGATGTCGGATGCGGCACCGGAACAACGCTGCAATTTTACATTAACGCGGGCTGCCGGGTCTCGGGCATCGATTTTTCGCCGGCCATGGCCGCTGCAGCCCGAAAAAAACTCGGTCATCAGGCGTGTATCTGCCAGGGCGACGGCGCCAGGATGCCCTATCTTGACAAAAGCTTTGATCTTGTCAGCTGCTGGATGACCCTGCACGAGATGCCCCATTCCGTTCGGGTCGGCGTGCTCGGCGAGATGGCTCGCGTGACAAAAACAAACGGCCGGATTTTAATAGTGGATTACAAGGCAAAACCGCCTCGCAGCATATCCGGATGGCTGTTCAAAATGCCGATCCTGTTTTTCGAAATCGCTGCCGGAAGAGACCATTTTCGACACTACCGCGATTTTCTGTCCCGTAGCGGTCTGCAACCGCTTGTTTCCCGGACGAAGCTCACAATTGAACGGGAAAAAACAGCCGTTGGCGGAAACATCATGCTTACTCTGCTGCACCCTGCAAACGCTTACAGCTCAGCAGATAACATATAATTGACATTTGATATGGCAATACCGCCCGTGAGCGGTTACAAAACGTAAATAAAAGAGCTTTCACTGCTCGATCAGGGCAATGAGGGCCGGGAACAGTCTGAAAACAAAGAGATCCCAAAGCCTATGATTGGAACGATTATTCACAACTGTCTTCATTTTGCCGTGCCCGGCGCAGCGGCCCGTGCACTATTTGCCGAATCCTGGAAAAAAGCATGGCTGATCATGGTTCTGACCATGGCGGTGGACCTGGATCATCTTCTGGCCACACCGGTCTACGATCCCTGCCGCTGCAGTATCGGGTTTCACCCTCTCCATTCATGGCCGGCGATTATAGTCTATCTGTCCATGGTCGCAATTCCCAGACTGCGGCCGGTCGCCTGCGGCCTGCTCATCCATATGGCCCTTGACGGCATTGAATGTCTCCGCATCGCAATGATGTAAATCAATCAAAAAACGTTTAACATGAACGGGTTAACGCCTACTTTAATCGGCAAATTCGATCCGGTTATCGGGCGCGATGAAGAGATCCGCAGGATTGTTCAGGTACTCTCCCGCCGCACCAAGAACAAGCCGGTCCTTATCGGCGAGCCCGGGGATGGGTAAAACCGCCATCGTGGAGGGCCTGGCGGGAAGAGATGCTGACAATGACGGCCGCATGACGGACGGCCAGGGCCGAGGTTGAAAGGGATAAAATCCGCTTTGTTGTATAATCACAAGCATCCTTCAAACCTGCCTGACCGTCACCCTGCTTGACTTGTATCATTTTGAATGGTAATTTCCAAGAACATCAGATTCAAGCTAAACAGGACCGGAAAAATGAATCAAATCCCGGGAAAAAAAACAAATGGCAAAACATTGCCCCCAAAGGCCCTGCCCCGGCGTTACGAAATTAATGATACCGTCGACGGAAAAGTCCTCACCTGTATAGAAGCGCCGAATATTCTGGTGCGAATTGAGTCCGGATTAACGATATCGTCATCGGCTGCCCACAAATCGTCCCCGGGAACCATCTATCTTGATGGTGCCGCCCAGTGCGAACCATTCATGGATCATGAAAAACAGATATACAACTTTGACCATCATGAAGGGTGCGTGCGGTCATTCACGCTTTCCACATGCGAGCAGATTCTGGTAATGATTTTAAAAGGTCTGGATTTGCGGGACCGAAAGTGGAATGTTTTTGCAAACGATCCTGATCTGGACACAATTTTTGCCATCTGGCTGCTTTTCAACCATATCCGGTTGAACCGGAAAGACCAGGCAACCCGGCGTTTTTTGTTTGCACTGATCCGGATGGAGGGAATAATTGATTCTCACGGACTGGAATTTCTGGAGATAAGCGGATTTCCACAAAACCTTCTGGAAAAAACTAAACATGTAATTGACCACCTGCGCACGGAAGAGGTCGCACTGAAGACAGATGATAAGTGGGACAAAACAGATTTTATGGAATATGCTGCAGCCCTGTTGCATAAAATCGATAAAATAATTTACAAAACCGATGATTTTACGGATTTCAAGGGGATAAAAGAACTCGCCCGCATAAACATTGCAAACAGCCGGATCGCGGTTGTGGTTCAGAGCGATATGGGAATCTACGAAATAGAACCGTATCTCAATCAACTATACGGCACCCGGCTTGGGCTGGTAATTCTAAAAAAAGAATCCAATGCGTACACCCTGCGCCTGATGGATCCATTTATGTCGGGAGATTTGACCAGGGTGTACCAGAGACTGAATTTCATAGACCCTTCCGTGAGATCCAGGACAGACAACAACAGATGGGGCGGATCGGCTGATATTGGAGGCTCTCCCCGGGGAGTCGATACAAAACTGACTCCCCGGGAAATAGCACAGGCCTGTTTTGACGCTTTCCAGAAACCTACTCTGGCCGGTCACGGCCGGCAGTTGTTTTTTGCCGCGGCAGTCATCGGCGTAATTATTGCCATGGCTGAAGCATGCAGATTACACCTGTTCTCCGACTTTCTGTTTGACCGGACGGAACTGAATGCTCTTTTTTTAAAAACCGACTTTGGTTTTTTTATTGCCTTATTAGTTTTTTCCGCGTTTTGCGTGACCATCTTTCCCCGCGGCAGATTCTGGCGATACGGCATCAATTTTCCCACCGGTAAAGACTGGTGGATGATTCTGCCGGTAATGATGCTTGCCGCATACGCAGGCGGCATTTATGTACCAGAGAGGCCCGCCGGCATTATTAACGGATACGAAACCGTGATATACTTTTTTATTGCAATCCCCCTCTCCTCGGAGTTGCTTTTCCGCAGCCTGGGACACGGTATCCTGACCTATCGTTCGGAGGTTCAAAACGCTGAAAGCCCCTGGTTTTTTTCCTATGCAAACGGCGCATCCGCAGTTCTGTATGCGGCGTTTATCGCTTATCTGAATGTTTCAGCAATGACATTCCAAGAGCCTTTCCCGGTACTGCCGGTCATGCAGACCTTGTTTGCAGCTTTCGCCTTCGGCCTTGCCGGCGGATTTGTCAGAGAAAGATCCCAGAGTATCATCCCCGTATTTCTTTTCCACACAATCGCAATGATCAGCACCATGGCCGCAATACATCTTACAGGTTAGCTGTACAGGTTATTTTACTTGACGACTTAGATCAGCGATTCAGAAAATGGACATATTCAACCATCCTGGAAAGTGCTTTGACGGCACGCTCCGGAGATGGAAAAAATACACTTTTATAGATACTTTTCTCTATCGTATATACCGTGCGGTCTTCCGCGCCGGTGAGCAGGCTTACCCCCAGGATCGGTTTTTGGTATTTTTCCATCAGCCGCGCCAGCTGCTCGCTATAGTACTCTTCATATGATGCCATCTGCCGGACCACATCTTCGAGAAATTCGGAGGAAGCGGCAGGATCGGCCCTGATAATCGAATCCGCCATTTTTTGAACAAATATTTTCCTGCCTTTATCGATTTTTTTTATAAGATCATCTGAAAGTCCGGGCACCTCAAGATTGTATTTTGAACACAAATCCGCCGTGATAACTCCCCATCCGCCGCCGAGGGTCATGATGGCGGTGCGATTGCCCTTTGGAAGCGGAAGAGATGAAAACACCGCGGCAAGGTCCAGCAGATCCATGGTATGTTCCACCTTTACAATCCCCGCCTGCCTGCATACGGCATTAAAAACCTTTGTATCGGATGTCAGGGCACCGGTATGGCTGGAGGCTGCACGATTTCCGGCCCTGCTCTGCCCGCCTTTTAAAAGAACGATGGGCTTTTTTTTCCCCACCCTGCAGGCTCCTTCAAAAAAGCGGCGCCCGTTTTTAACGCTTTCGATGTAGAGCATGACAGTCCGGGTCAGCTCATCTGCTTCAAACCCGTCCATATAATCTTCAATGGTAATCATGGCCTCGTTTCCCGAACCGCTGAAGGCCCGGATACCGATACCCTGTGCTTCGGCAAACGCCAGCAACTGAACGCCCATATTGCCGGATTGTGCCACGATGGCTGTCGATCCGGGCCTGGGCGACACCGAGGAGCTGATGCAGCAAAGATCAATATGCGGGTTGGTGATCCCCATTGTATTGGGTCCCAGAACCAGAATACCGCTCTCTTCGGCCAGGGTTGCAAGCTTTTCTTCATTTTGCTTTCCCGTCTTTCCGGTTTCGCCGAATCCGGATGTTATCAGGAGCATATTGCGAATCTTTTTGTCCCTGAATTCAGGAATAAGATCCATCACCTTTGATGCCGGGACAGTCACTACTCCAAGGTCCACATTGTCGGGAATCTCGGCAACGGACCTGTAAACCTTTCTGCCGGCAATCATCCCGCCTTTGGGGTTTACCAGAAATATTTTACCCTTGTAACCGTTGCTGATGGTGTTGGCCATCAGCATATTGCCCCATTTGCCTACCTGGGCGGAAGCCCCGACAAACGCAATGGATTCAGGGTAAAACAACGATCCTATACGCCTCGGATCGACCCGAGGCTTAAATTTGGTTTTTTTGTCCTTTTTTCCCAGTATAACCAATGCATCGGCAGCACAAACCGAGCCGTCTTCAGCCGCCATCAGGGGGTTTATATCAACTTCGGTAATTTCAGGAAAATCAATCCCGATTTCAGACAGTCCCATAAGGGCCCGGATCAGCTTGTCCCTGTCGACTGATTCTTCACCTCGAAATTTTCCCAAAAGCTTTTGCGCCCTTATTTCACCGAGCATTTCATTGGCGTCTTTTTCCGTTAACGGGGCAAGTCGGAAAGAAACATCGGAAAGTGCTTCCGTCAATATGCCGCCGATACCGAACATGATCACAGGCCCGAACTGCGGATCCTGAAACAATCCTGCCACAAACTCCCTGTTCCCCTGTACTCTGGGCTGAACCAGTATACCTTCCAGTTTATCGGCAGCCCGCTTTTCAATGGAGGAAACAGCGATTTTCACGGCATCCGCATCTGCAATATTCAAATGAACCAGACCTTGCTCGGTTTTGTGCAAAAGCGTGGACCCGAGTCCCTTGAGCACCACCGGAAACCCAATCTCTTCAGCATGCCGGACGGCCTCTCCTGCATTTTGCGCCACGGTTTCCCGGATGACCGGAACACCATATTCATGCAGCAGCTCTTTTGATTCTTTTTCCGTTAAGGCCGATTTTCCTTCCCTCATTGCATTTTTTAAAAACTTTTGAATATCCACGCAGCGTTCCTCCCGGTGATTATTGAAAAAAATGTAATTATCTGAAACCAGCCATGCAGGTCAAGTTTTAATGATATCATGGAAAAATAATGTGTAACGGTGCGGGGGCTTATGCAGCGACATCACCATATCGCCGGACTGCACGTTCAAACTCTTTTTTCTGTTTTTCAGGGACTTCCACGGTGAGATGCACCTTTTGCCTGTATTTATTCCAGTACGGAGTTTACTCGGGACAAGCGTCAATTTCAGTATAAATATTTCAATCACAGTAAAATATCAACAAATTTCCTGCTTTGCGGTTACGCGGTTCGAATTTTCGTCAGATACCCCTTGAATCGTACCTGTAAGTGTATTAAAGAAAAGATACTGTTTTCTCAAATATCACAATCCGGACAGCCCCGCATTTTCTCCGGTAACGGAACAGACGTTTGCATAACTTTTAAAATGGGTAGGTTAATTATGAGCAATATGCGGCATTATTTAATGTTGATGATCATTTATCTTGCCATTGTGGCAGTGGTGTGTGCGTTTTTGTTTGTCCCTTTAAAAACAGCATTCATGAACAACTGGGGGTTTAACCTGGTTATCCTTTTCGCTTTTTTTGTGGGAATCGGCATAAACATGTATCAGGTCCTGCGTCTTGAACCGGAAATCAACTGGATGAAAATATACCGTACCGGCGATATCGGTCTTTCGGTAGCCGAGGGCCCCCGCTTTTTAAAATCTCTGGCAATGCATTTATCCGGGACTACAAAACGACGATTCAGTCTTTCCGCTCTCTCGTTGCAAACAGTACTGGAGGGTATCCGCGGGCGCTTGGACGAGTCACGAGAAATTTCCCGCTATATGATAGGACTGCTCATTTTTCTGGGACTTCTAGGTACTTTCTGGGGGCTGTTGGGAACCATCGGTGCGGTAGCCAACGTCATCGAGGGTCTGCAGGTTGGCGATGGTGATTTTGCCGCGGTTTTTATCAACCTGAAAGCCGGTCTCCTAAAACCAATGCAGGGTATGGGCACAGCCTTCAGTTCATCCCTGTTCGGTCTGGGGGGGTCCCTGGTCCTTGGGTTTCTTGATCTCCAGGCAGGTCATGCCCAAAACCGTTTTTTCGATGAACTGGAAGAATGGCTTTCCGGCGTCACCCAGTTGATCGATAACCCGGAGGAAGAGATTGAAAATTCGCCGAACAACCGGAATTTATCGCAAAATTCTAATGAGGATAGCTCATGCTGACCCGTACCGGCCGATTTAAAAACAATGTCAATGTTTGGCCGGGGTATGTCGATGCCCTTTCAGCACTTTTGATGGTGGTTATTTTTGTATTGCTTATTTTTGTTCTGGCTCAATTTTTATTGAGTGAAATCCTCTCCAGCCAGGAAAGTGAACTGGCTACCCTTCACCGTCGTCTGGCTGAATTGAGCGAATTGCTGGGTTTAGAGCAGAGCAAATCCGTACAGCTCACCGCTGAAATTGCCAATCTGTCCAGCCTGGTCGGTGCGCTTACCAGGGAGAATGAAGATCTTGACCGCCGCATGACGGATTTGGCCAGGCAGAGCACAATGGATCGTGAACAGATACAGACACAATTGTTGACCATGGCCAGCCTTCAGGAGGACATCAATGCACTGCGCCAGGTGCGCAATGATCTGGAAAACAGGGTCGGTGTACTGGCCCGAAGCCTGAAATTATCAAAATCGGAAGCAGGCGCCTTAAGGGACCGCTCCAAGGCCCTGATCGCACGACTGGCGGATGAGCGGGAAGTTACCTTGCTGGCTCAAAAAGAGATCGATAAAAACGAAATTCGCATCCAGGCATTGAACGCTGTTGTGGGACAGCAGAAAAAAAATATTGCAGAGGAACAAGCCCTTTCGGCTTCGGCACGCGCCGAAGTAGCCCTGCTCAATCAACAGCTCTCCAATTTAAAAAATCAGCTAACTGAAATCAGCCTGGCCCTGGCTGGAGTTGAGAAGATAAAAACAGTCCAGGCCGCGGAGATAAAAGAGTTGGGCAAACGGTTGAACATTGCGCTGGCAAGGCAGGTAAACAAGCTGGAACGATATCGTTCTGAATTTTTCGGTCGTCTGCGCGAGGTACTTGGTGACAATCCCAACATTCGTACCGAAGGCGATCGATTTGTTTTCCAGGCGGAACTGCTTTTCGAGTCCGGATCGGCCGATTTAGGCGATGTAGGAAAAGTTCACCTGGCCAAACTGGCCGCAACATTGCACGATCTGTCTGAAAAAATCCCAAAGGATATTAACTGGATACTGCGCATAGACGGCCATACCGACCGGATCCCCATTCATAATCGGGAATTTGCGTCCAACTGGGAGCTTTCCACTGCTCGTGCCGTGTCGGTGGTACGTTATCTGGCCAGTCACAATATCCCTCAAAAACGCATGGCAGCCACCGGTTTTTCCGAATTCCATCCGCTGGATACGGCGAACACCACCGAAGCGTTCAGCAAAAACCGTCGCATTGAAATCAAATTGACTTCCCGCTGAGATAATGGCGCAGAGGAGTATATGAAAGATATCCGTATCGCCGCCGTGATCACATGCGCGCCGGCGGGAGAAATCAGGGCCAATTTTAATCGCATGGCTCATTGGGCGGGCCGTGCAAAGGCGGAAGGGGCCGCGATTGTCTGTTTCCCGGAGTTGAATATTACCGGGTATATCACCAGTCCGGATGTTCTTGAATATGCCGAACCGGTGCCGGGGCCCAGTGCACGGCGAATTAGTGAGCTGGCTGAAAAAGAGCGGATCACAATTCTGGCCGGAATTGCCGAAAAAGACACCCGGGGCCGTGTATTTGCGACTCACCTGGTGGCTGCACCCGGTAAAAAAATTTTAAAATACAGAAAATTGCATATCGCCCCTCCGGAAATCGGTGTATATACGCCCGGAAAATCCATTCCCCTGTTTGAAGCGGACGGATTAAAGTTCGGCATCGGGCTTTGTTATGATTCTCACTTTCCGGAACTTGCGACTCGGATAGCTTTAAAAGGCGCTGATCTTATTTTTATGCCGCATGCTTCACCAAGGGGAACCTGCAAAGAAAAATTCACCTCATGGATGCGTCATCTGCCGGCCCGTGCTTTTGACAACAGTGTTTTTGTGGTGGCATGCAATCAGGCCTGTGAAAATCGGAAACAGATGCAATTCCCAGGGATTGCGCTAATTATCGGGCCTTCTGGTGAAATTATAAAAAAAGACTTGAGCGGCAGGGAAGGACTGTTGACATTGGAACTGAAAGCAGAAACCCTGAAAAAAGTCAGGGAACATCGGATGCGTTACTTTCTGCCCCGGAGGCGGGCCGACCTTTTGGATCTGTAGGTTTACCTGCCGAGGGGAACAAGTTGATACATTCCACCCGACCGTTTGACGCGTAAGCCTAAAGTTGTAATAGTTTTCAGCAGGGGCCTGCCAAACAGAAAATCGGTCATATCCTCACTTACCCCGGATCTTTTAACCACCAGACCACGAATTTGTGTATCATACTGAATCATTTCAAGCAAATTTTCGACTGCCGTATTTTTACATCCAGGCTCCAGCTCCCGCACCATCTCCCCGATAAGGAGATAATCACAGCGTGCTTCATGGTCTTCAATCAATTCCCAAAGCCCCTTGACGCCGGACATCAGATGCCGGCGGGTAAGCCGGTTTTCAGTATACATATTTTCAATGGCTCTTGTATCCCAGCACTTGAGAACCCGGCATTCGACGGGCCGGTTGGCGTAAATTTTACATGCGTTTTTATTTTCATCATAAAAAATACAGGTCCAGACAGTTGCCCGGCCCTTGATTTTAATAAGTTCACCGGCCACCGGTGCCAGGTCTCCCTTAACATTATCACGGGCAAGTTCACCCTTGCGAAGGGTGTACAGATACCGGCTATGAATCGCTCCTCTTTCCACCAGGGGTTGATCCTCAATGTGCAGAGAAGGGCCGCCTTTTTTACAGCAGGTGCCGCAGCGTCGGCATTCTGAAATCGGGATTGCCGATTTTAAAACAGCAGGTGTACGGGGCTTCATGTATTTGTTCAATCTTGATGGCGGCGGCCTGCTCAAGCAAATTCCGCCCGGCGTATTCATGATACATTGAATGATGGTTTACAGTGTTTTCCCAAGCAAGTAGGCTTCGTATTCGGTGGGGCCGTGCTGATAAATCTCCAGCATGGCTTCAAATTTTTTACGGGCACTGTCGTTCTTCCAGTTCAGCCAGCTTTCCATGTTTTCCCAGGTGCCGATCACCAGCACTTTATTCGGATCCTCCGGATCCAGAAGAGTTTCTCCCGAAACATAACCGGGCCGGTTCATGGCACCGGCTCTGAATTCTGTGAGCAGGGCATTTATTTCCTTGGTCTTGCCTTCTTTAAATTGTCTCTTGATCAAAATTTTAACTAGCATATTGACCTCCCTTCAGCCTGGCCGGTTATAGCCGGAAGCGATTAAGATAAATATCCTCTACTCTTTAGATCGTGACTGAATTATACGCGATACTACTCGTTTTGACAACCGCTTTTACCCTTTCTGGTACTATATAACCCCCTTGTCTGAAAAAATTTCTATTTCTTCTTTGGAATATCCCAGATCCTGCAGAATGTCGGGCGTACTTTCACCAAAGGCATCAGGGGGAGTGCGAACCGATCCCGGGGTATCACTCAGCTTTACCGGAACACCTATAGTCAGGGCATCGTTACCGGCCTTGTCCTTGACTTCAAGCACCATTTCCCTTTCACGGAACAAAGGAGCATGCAGCACTTCATCCAGATTCTGAACCCGCCCCCAGCAGATGTCCCTGTCGCCCAGCTCACGGTCCCATTCATCCAGTGTTTTCTTCTTAAATGTCTCCCGCATAAAATCGATGATTTCCCTGCGGCGGGCTTCATCATACTGAAGGGCTGAATATTCCGGGGCTCCCAGGTGCTCGCAAAGCTGTTTCCAGAAACGGTTTTCCACCGCGCCGATGGAAAGATAACGGCCGTCGGCGGTTTCATAAGTATTGTAACAGGCATAACGATGGGACAAAAAGGCATTGCCGCGGGCCGGCGCCTTTCCGGTTAACTGTTGAAAAAAATGTGCTGCCGGCAGAAGACTCACCATGCCGTCGGTCATGGAGATATCGACATACTGGCCTTTGCCGGTCCTCTGGCGGGCAAAAAGGGCCAGCAGGATACCGATTGCGGCATTCATTCCGCCGCCGGCGATATCGGCGATCTGGACTCCGGGAATCGAGGGAGGGCGTTTATCTTCCCCGATGAGGTCAAGCACGCCGGCAAAACTCAGGTAATTGACATCATGGCCCACACGCTCCCTAAAGGGTCCGTTTTGACCAAAGCCGGTAATAGAGCAGTAAATAATTCCGGGATTGACCTTGCAAACCGCGTCATAACCGACCCCAAGCTTGTCGACCACGCCCGGCCGAAACCCTTCCAGGACGACATCGGCCTCTTTGGCCAGACGGAAAAAAATTTCCATCCCCTCTTTGGTTTTCAAATTCAGGGTCATGTGCTGCTTGTTACGATTAATATTGTTCAAAAACAGGCCGTCGGCCATAAAACGCCGGTCTTCCACGGCAATGACTTCCGCTCCGTGGTCGGCAAGGATCATAGAGCAGTAAGGGCCGGGCAGCAGGCGAGACAGGTCCAGAATTTTTATGCCGGATAATGCACCATCGTTATTCATCTGTATCTCCTTTATGCGTAATTTTAATTGTATTGAAAACACCCTGTCAACCGGGCTCTTTGGTTTCAATTATTCAAAAGTATATCCGGCTTTTTGTAATGCATTCCTTGCGACCGGCAGCTTTTCTGATTTCACCAGTACGTAATCTGTATCAAAGGTTGATATTGCAAAAATACTTACCGAGGCTTTGGCAAGAACTGCTGAAATATCGGCCAAAATACCAGTTAATGAGAAATCCAGAGGTCCCAGAACTTTAATGCAGGACCAGCCCGTTTCTGAAATATTTGAACCCGGCAATACAGAAGAGCTGCATACGATTGATAGTTCATCCTCGGTTTTGCTTATACTGCAAAATTGATTCTCATAGATCTGCTTCGGGATTTCATGATTTGGTGGAAATCGATGAATGGTGAAATGATCTGCGAGAATATGACCAACATTGTGACTTACAATAGGACCATGATAAACTTAAATATAAATGAAATAAAAACTCATTTCTCAAGCTGCCTGGCAAAAGTTAGCAACGGAGAAACCGTAATAGTCTGCAAACGGAATGTGCCTATTGCTGAAATAAAACCAATTCCGGTACTCCCAAATAAAAAACGTCCAATTGGTCTGGCTGGCAAAGAATATCCTGAATTTCAAATTAGCGATGCTTTTTTTGAGCCTCTTCCGGATGATATTGTTGCTGTTTTTAATGGTGAAAACTCGTGAAACTTCTGCTCGACACCTGCACTTTTCTCTGGTTGACAATGGGGAGTAATGAGCTTTCTTCCAATGCAGTTGACGCTTTTACCGACCCTAAAAATGAAGTCTATCTAAGTGC